>WBUQ01000152.1:0-5000 GCA_008933635.1 Desulfobulbaceae bacterium
TACATACACTAATCCATGGCAGTTCGGCCGAGTCAACAACGTTTTTCCAATCTTCTCTATTAGCATCAAGTGCAACTTGGTATACCTCAAATCCTTTAGATTTGAACTGGTTGTATATGCCTAGAAGTTCCCTGTTGTCTAACATGCTATTGGAGTTCCCACTAACCCAAAAATCAAGTAGTACTACTTTCCCTTTTAAACTTGAGAGTTTAACCATAGTTCCATTTTTATTGGGAATTTCTAAGTCTGGTATGGATATTTCTGACTCTGAAATAAGTTGCTGAAGTTTAGAGTTAGTTATTGTTTTCTCAATTCTTTTGATTTCCTCAACCATACCTTTGGAATAATCAGACTCTGGATAAATTGCATTCCAAGCCGATGCAACTGTTTTGAGAGTTAGCAAATCGTCCGAAGAATTGAAAAGATAGAGATTGTCGTTGTACTTCTGGTAAATAGCCATGATGTTGGCCTTCGACATATGGTTTTCCTTGATAAAGTTTGTGTTAAACTCCTTTTGTTCGTTAAAAATTCTTTCGAATTCATTGGAAAGATTCCTTTTTTCCTCTTCGCTTTCCGATTTTATATACTTTTTACTAAGCTCATCAATCTGAAGTTTAGACTTGGCAAAAGTAGTTGCTAGTATTTGAACTTTTGCCGATCCCGTAGATCCATTAACAGTGTAGTTTAGACTATTCTTTGTGTCAAAATTTAAAGTTATATTTTCATTTTGCTCAGCTAAAAGGGTGATGGCGCCCCCTTTTTTTGTGCTTATTGTATAAAAGGTAGGCTCAACTCCCTGCTTAATTCTTATTTTTTTTGTATTTGAACCTTCCGAAATTTTTACTGAGTCTAAAACTACCGCTTGCTTAAAGTCTAGTCGAGAAATATAAAGCATGCTATTCTCATCGGCATTAACATTAATATTTATTGTAACGCTATCTTTATCTGAACATGAACTGCCAATTGCTGCAACGAAAAATGTAATTATTCCTAATTTATAAAATCGATTCATAATTTGCGTTTTTGATTTGTTGAAAGGCAAAATTAACCATTCGATTCTAATTTCAAACCATATAAGTTAACTTTACGATAAATTGACTCTAAGTAATTTTTATTGTATAGTTACAATGCAAAGATGATCTGTTACCTTTATATATTGAAATTTTAATTTGGGTAGATTAAAAATTGTAGGTAATTTTAGTGGCACTAATAACGAACAATAATCAATAAAGATCGCAAATGCATTTTTAGTAACTTAAACCTAACGGAATGATTAAAATATAGACTTGATATTGGTGTGAATTGGTTGTGAGAGTAAAAGTCAAATGTAATATTGTTGAAAATTAATCACTTAATAGATTATATTGTATGAATAAAGAAATTTTTAAACTAGAACCACAAAGGCTTTGGAAGCATTTCTATAGCCTTACTCAGATTCCTCGCCCATCAAAGCACGAAAAGGAAGTTGTTGATTTCATGGTGAAATTTGGTAAGGATAATGGATTAGAAACCATTATTGACGAGGTTGGAAACGTAATTATTCGTAAACCAGCAACCCCTGGTATGGAAAATCGCAAGGGAATTGTTCTTCAAGGACACCTCGATATGGTTCCACAAAAAAATAGCGACAAGAATCACGATTTCACTAAAGACCCAATCGAAGCATATATAGATGGAGAATGGGTTACTGCTAATGGAACCACTCTTGGTGCTGATAATGGTATAGGTGTTGCTGCAACTATGGCTGTACTTGAAGCTAAAGATTTGGTTCATGGACCAGTTGAGGGATTGTTTACCATTGACGAAGAAACAGGAATGACTGGCGCTTTTGGTCTAAAGTCTGGATTACTAAAAGGCGATATATTGATGAACCTTGATTCAGAGGATGAGGGCGAATTATACGTTGGCTGTGCAGGGGGGCTCGATGCGAATATTAAGTTTGAATATAAATCGGAGCCAGTTCCAAGTGGAGTAACTGCATACCGTATTGCAATTACTGGATTAAAGGGAGGACACTCAGGAATGGACATTGTACTTGGTCGTGCCAACTCAATTAAGTTATTGTTCAGGTTCCTTTATAATGTTGAAAAGAATTTAGGAGTAAAAGTTGCTTCCATCGATGGTGGTAGCTTACGTAACGCTATTCCTCGTGAAGCATTTGCAGTTGTTGTTGTTCCTACTGAAAATTCTGCAAAATTTGAGAATGCAGTAGTCGAACACCTTAATATATATAAGGCAGAATTTGCGGTAACAGAACCTAGCTTATCTTTCGTAGTAGAGAAAACAGACATGCCCAATGCTTTAATTGAAGACAAGGTTCAAACTAACGTTACTCGAGCATTCTTTGGCTGTCCTAATGGCGTTATCAGAATGAGCGATACTATGCCAGGACTTGTTGAAACATCTAATAACTTAGCAAGAGTTTACTCTGATGGTAAAGTCATTTATGGTCAGTGTTTAATGCGTAGTTCTGTTGAAACATCTAAAGATGCTTTGGCTGGCAAGATGGCTGCGGTTTTCGAACTTGCTGGTGCCCAGATTAATTTCACCGGAGGGTATCCTGGATGGAAGCCTAACCCAAATTCTCCCATTTTGAAGGTGATGCAAGATGTTTATAAGAATAAATATGGCAAAACTCCTGAAATTAAGGCCATACATGCTGGTTTGGAGTGTGGTTTGCTCGGTGGAGTTTATCCCAACTGGGATATGATTTCATTTGGTCCAACCATCCGGTTCCCTCATTCTCCAGATGAAAAAGTAAATATTGATACTGTTCAGAAGTTCTGGGATTATCTTGTGGAAGTTTTGAAGAATGTACCTACTAAATAATTAAAGATATATTTCAGCGGATTTGAGTCCATCTTGAGTTAAAGATGGACTTTTTTTATTGGTTTTTTACATGTAAAGTGATTTTTTTAAAAATTATTCTCCTTGCAAATCAGATTAGTAAGAGTTATTATAAAAAAAATATGTAAAAATATTAATTTGCCCCTTGCGTAATAAAAAAAGAGGTTCTATATTTGCACCCGCTTTGAAGGAGTAGCGACGTTCTGGGGAGGCTGAAGGGGCTGAAAAAAAAGAAAAATTTTTTTGGCGAAAGAGTTGGACGGAAGGAAAAAGTTGCTACCTTTGCGCTCCCGATCCGAAGGGATGGGGTGAGAGAGCAAGACTGGAAGAGGTAATACACGCCGCCGGCGGAGGCCGGGGGTGAACAATACAGGCGGACGGAAGTCCGCGCGTTCTTTGACGCGATGGTACCGAGAAGAAACAAGACAGGAAAGCAAGCGTACAACGAGACGAGAGTCTTAGAGTATATTTTTTTAGGAAAGATAGCGCAAATTAACCCTGGGCGAGAGAAAAAAAACAGCATCAAAAGATCTTCGATACAGTGGAGAGTTTGATCCTGGCTCAGGATGAACGCTAGCGGCAGGCCTAACACATGCAAGTCGAGGGGCAGCACAGGTAGCAATACCGGGTGGCGACCGGCGCACGGGTGCGTAACGCGTATGCAACCTGCCCATTCCCGGGGGATAGCCCGCCGAAAGGCGGATTAATACCCCATGGCCCCTACCGCCCGCATGGGCGGAAGGGTAAAGCTCCGGCGGGAATGGATGGGCATGCGTGCCATTAGCTGGTTGGTGGGGTAACGGCCCACCAAGGCTACGATGGCTAGGGGGTCTGAGAGGATGGTCCCCCACACTGGTACTGAGACACGGACCAGACTCCTACGGGAGGCAGCAGTGAGGAATATTGGTCAATGGGCGGAAGCCTGAACCAGCCATGCCGCGTGCAGGACGACGGCCCTACGGGTTGTAAACTGCTTTTCCGGGGGAAGAATAAGGCCCATGCGTGGGCCGATGCCGGTACCCCGGGAATAAGGATCGGCTAACTCCGTGCCAGCAGCCGCGGTAATACGGAGGATCCTAGCGTTATCCGGATTTACTGGGTTTAAAGGGTGCGTAGGCGGGCGTTTAAGTCCGCGGTGAAAGTCTGCGGCTCAACCGTAGGACTGCCGTGGATACTGGGCGCCTTGAATTCGGTCGAGGCGGGCGGAATGCGTGGTGTAGCGGTGAAATGCTTAGATATCACGCAGAACGCCGATAGCGAAGGCAGCTCGCCGGGCCGATATTGACGCTGATGCACGAAAGCGTGGGGATCAAACAGGATTAGATACCCTGGTAGTCCACGCCGTAAACGATGATGGCTGGGTGTTGGCGATACACCGTCAGCGCCTGAGGGAAACCATTAAGCCATCCACCTGGGGAGTACGGCCGCAAGGCTGAAACTCAAAGGAATTGACGGGGGCCCGCACAAGCGGAGGAACATGTGGTTTAATTCGATGATACGCGAGGAACCTTACCTGGGCTAGAACGCCGGACGCATGGGGGGGAAACCTTCCAGCCCGCAAGGGCGGCCGGCGAGGTGCTGCATGGTTGTCGTCAGCTCGTGCCGTGAGGTGTCGGGTTAAGTCCCATAACGAGCGCAACCCCTACCGTTAGTTGCCAGCGGGTCATGCCGGGAACTCTAGCGGAACTGCCAGCGTAAGCTGTGAGGAAGGCGGGGATGACGTCAAATCAGCACGGCCCTTACGTCCAGGGCTACACACGTGTTACAATGGCCGGTACAGAGGGCAGCCACCCCGCGAGGGGGCGCGAATCCCGAAAGCCGGTCGCAGTTCGGATCGGAGTCTGGAACCCGACTCCGTGAAGCTGGATTCGCTAGTAATCGCGCATCAGCCATGGCGCGGTGAATACGTTCCCGGGCCTTGTACACACCGCCCGTCAAGCCATGGGAGCTGGGGGTACCTGAAGTGCGTGACCGCGAGGAGCGCCCTAGGGTAAAACCGGTAACTGGGGCTAAGTCGTAACAAGGTAGCCGTACCGGAAGGTGCGGCTGGAATACCTCCTTTCTGGGGCCCAGGGGCCCGCGCGGCTAGCCGCTGACTTGTGGAGAATCGGTACCGTTGTCGTCGGGGGATGGCATGGAATGATGGGGAGATG
>WBUQ01000153.1 GCA_008933635.1 Desulfobulbaceae bacterium
ACGGTGTACAGTTCCTCGTTGGTCGACTGCAGCTCCTCGTTGGTCGACTGCAACTCCTCGTTGCTGGCCAGCAGTTCCTCGTTGGTGGCCTGCAGTTCCTCGTTCGAGGTTTCCAGCTCCTCGATGGTGGCCTGCAGGTTCTCCCGGGCGAACTGCAGTTCCTGTTCGAGGTCCCTGATCCGCTGGCTGGCCTCCTCGCCGGCGTTGAAACTGACCCCCTCGTCGAACAGGGCCACCGGCGGCCTGTCCATCTGCTCGAAGAACACCGCCGCCAGCGGTTCATAGCCCCTTGCCTCCGGCATTGGCCAGATACGGATGCGGATCGCCCGCTCTTCATCGTTCTGCCTGAGACGGATGTTGGTGTAACTGAGGGTCTCGCCGGTGCGGAAGACTTTCTGGATACCAGTAGCCAGGGGAATGGCCATCTCACCGGAAGCCATCCGGGTGATGTTGTACTCGGCCGGACCCGCCGGAATCCGGAAATACCCCTGCATGTCACCGAAGAAATGGACGATCTCCAGCCGCTCGTTGACGATCACCGACGGAGGCAGGTAGTGCTCACCGGCAACCTGCAGGTACTGACGGATGATCCGGCCGGCATCGCTCTCGGCCTGCCGCCGGTCGCGACCACGCACATCGAAACCCGGGGCTGGTCGCCGCCGCTCTTCCCGCGACCGGACCTGGATGTCGTAATGCATGCTCCGGGCCTTGCCCAGCGAACGGTAGATCTTGTGTTTCTGGTGCAGGGCCTCGAAACAGTCGCCCATTTCGCCGATGCTCTCGCTCGACCCCAAAAACAGCAGGCCATCCGGATTGAGTGAAAAATTGAACATATCGAAGACCTTCTGCTGCAGGACCGGCTGGAGATAGATCAGCAGGTTGCGGCAGGAGATCAGGTCGATATTGGTGAAGGGCGGATCCTTGATCAGGTTGTGCTGGGCAAAGACCACCATCTCGCGGAGGTGCCGGGCAATCTGCAGCTTCTCCTCCTTGTGGTAGAAATACTTGGCGACGATCTTCGGCGTCAGGTCGCCGGCGATGCTCTCCGGGTAGACGCCGGAGCTGGCGGTCATGATCGCGTCGCGATCGATATCGGTGGCGAAGACCTTGATGACACGGCTGAGCCCATGCCGCTCCATCGCCTCCTTGGCCATGATCGCCAGCGTATAGGCCTCTTCGCCGGTGGAACAGCCGGCCACCCAGAACCGGATCTCCCGGTCGGAGATACGCCGCAGCAGCCCGGTCAGCCACTTCTCCTCCAGTTCCTGCATCGCCTCCGGGTCGCGGAAAAAACTGGTGACACCGATCAGCAGATCGCGATAGAGGGCCTGCACCTCGCCGGGATAGCGCTGCAGGTATTCGACATAATTCTCGAAATCGCCGATCTGGTTCACCGACATCCGGCGCTCGATGCGGCGGGTGATGGTGCTCGGCTTGTAGTGGGTGAAGTCGACCCTGGTCTTGTCCCGCAGTTCGGCAAAGAGCCGGGTCAGGGCATCGGCGTCCTGGAGCAGCAGGTCCGACTGTCTCTCGCCGGACACGTAAGGATGGGCGACGTAGGCCAGCAGCTGTTCCGGCATCTTCTCAGGCGGCAGGACATAATCGGCAACCCCGGTGCTGATGGCCGCCCGGGGCATGCCGTCAAACTTGGCGCTCTCCTCGCTCTGGACCATGACCATCCCGCCGAGTTCCTTGATCGCCCGCACTCCCCTCGTACCATCGCTGCCGGTGCCGGAGAGGATGATAGCGATGGTCCGCTCCGCCTGGTCCTCCGCCAGCGAGCGGAGGAAGATGTCGATCGGGAGGTTGATTCCCTGGGTGCTGCCCTTGTCGTTGAGCACCAGCTTGCCGTGGAAAATGGTGAGATTCTTCTTCGGCGGGATCAGGTAGACATTGTCGGCCAGCACCTCCATGCCGTCCTCGGCGCGATGGACCGGCATCTCGGTTTTCTTCGACAGCAGCTCGACCATCAGGCTCTTGTAGTCCGGCGACAGGTGCTGGACGACGATAAAGGCGAGGTTGCTCCTGGGAGGCATGTTCTTGAAAAACGCCTCGATGGCCTCGAGACCTCCGGCGGACGCGCCTATCCCGACAAAATGGCTCGGTCGCTGGCTTGCTGTTTTTTTCTTTCGTGTCGTCATGGCCTCCCCCACAGGCTCATCAGCCTGCATCCGCCGGCAAATTCGGTAGCTGGCGGTCTATTATTTGCCCCTCTTCCCCGCGATGACCAGGAGCTGCCAGGGAAGGGAAAACATCCCCGCCATGATGGCGAATTTCTTGCCGCCCGGCAAGCAGAAAGATCGTAAGAACACAAAATTTAACTTTCCTGTCAAGGTGTTGCCGGACATACCTCTATCATCTCCCGGCATCTGCCAGCACCTGTCTGATCAGCCGGGCAATGTCCTTTTTCACCAGCGGCTTGAGGGCGAACGCGCTGACCCCCATGGCCCGCGCGCTCTCCTCCGACACCTGGGTCGAATAGCCGGTGCAGAGGATGATCGGCAGATCCGGGCGCCGCTGCAGCATCGACTGCGCCAGGTCGATGCCGGTCAGGCCGGGCATGGACTGGTCGGTGATCACCAGGTCGAAGGCATCGGGGTTGTCATGGAACAGGGCGCTGGCCGCCAGGCTGTCGGTTTCGACGGTGACACGGTACCCCAGCCGCGCGAGCATGGTCCCGGCCATCTGGGCCAGCGCTTCCTCGTCGTCGACGAAGAGGATGCGTTCGCTGCCGCCGATCACCGGCTGCCCGGACGCGGCCATTTCCCCGTCGGCCTGGGAGAGGACCGGCAGGAAGACATGGAATACCGACCCCTCGCCGGGTCTGCTGAAGCAGGTGACAAAACCATCGTGGCTCTTGATGATGCCATGGACGATGGCCAGGCCGAGGCCGGTGCCCTTGCCCGGCTCCTTGGTGGTGAAATAGGGTTCGAAGATGCGCTTGAGCAGGTCCGGCTCGATCCCCTCCCCGGTATCGCTGACCGACAGCTGGACGAACCGGCCGGGCTTGACCCGGGGCTGCAGGGCCAGGTCTTCCAGGGACAGGTCGCAGCAGCGGAGTGCAATGGTCAGCCTGCCGCCTCCTGCCTCCATCGCCTGGCCGGCGTTGGTGCAGAGATTGACCAGGACCTGATGGAGCTGGATGGGGTCGGCCAGGACCCGATCGATACCGGGTTCGACCTCCTGGACGATCTCGATGTCCGCCGGCAGGGTCGGCCGTACCAGACCGATCACCTCTCCGACCATCAGCGGCAGGTTGACAGGGATCCGCTCGCTGTTGTCCTGGCGGCTGAAGGCGAGGATCTTCTTGACCAGATCCCTGGCCCGCATCCCTGCCTTGCGGATCTCCCCGAGATCGCCGGAGAGGTCGCTGCCGGCCGGGCAGCTGTCGATCGCCATCTCCGTATAGCCGATGATCGAACCAAGAATATTGTTGAAATCATGGGCGATCCCCCCAGCAAGGGTGCCGACCGCCTCCATCTTCTGGGAATGGATCAGCTGGGCCTCGAGCTTCCGTCGTTCCTCCTCGGCCAGCTGCTGGCCGGTGATGTCGAGCAGGAAGTTGAGATTCGCCGGTTTGCCGGCCCACTGGATATCGACGATGTTCAGCTCGACCCAGCGGGGGTCGCCGCTCTTCGGCTGAATGCGGAACCTGAGGCGCGACAGGCCGGGACGGCCGAGACGGCGAAGGCGGTATTGCTTCAGCAGGGTGAGCCGGTCCTCGGGATGGACGAACTTGATCACCGGCTTGTGCAGCAGTTCCTCCATCGCATAACAGCTTAACTCCAAAACCCTTGCGTTCAGGTACTGCAGCCTGCCGCCCTGGACCACGTAAATGGCTTCGCCGGCGTTCTCGATCAGCAGGCGGTACTTCTCCTCGCTCTCCCTGAGCCGGCTCTCGGCCTGCAGGCGGGCCTGCAGCATGAAATTGGCGGAGGCAGCGATGTCACGGAATTCCTGGTATTCAAGATCGGCCTCGGGAAGGGTGGCGGAGGCGGAGGCGGCGCGGTCGAAAAAGCGGCTGAAACTGGCCAGTGACCGCTTGATCGAATCGGCCAGGCGCCTGGCCCACAGGAAAATGGCGGTCATCAGAAGCAGCAGCAGGCCGCCCGACACCGCAATCTGGCCGCCGATCTGGAGGAGAAGCGACCGGCGGTGCCCGGCGATCCGCCCCTCCACCGTATCGAGATAGACCCCGGCGCCGATTATCCACTGCCACTCGGGTATCCGCATCACGTAGGACAGCTTCGGCGAGGGCAACTCACCCGCCAGCTTCTGCCAGTGGTAGCGCACAAAACCGCCCTGGGGCTGGCGCATCGCCTTGTGAAACTCCTGGGTGATCCTGACGCCGCTGGTATCGCGCTGGTTCCAGATGCTCGGCCCGCCCCTGGTAACCCTGCCGCCGGTGAACAGGGGCAGGCCGCCCTCGACAACCCCGAAAAAATAGCCATCCTGCCCGAACCTGAGGCCGGCGATATGTTCGAGGACCTCTGTCTGGATATCGGCACGGACATCATCGACATACTCGCCGGTGCCGATTACCCAGCCCAGCGGCTCGAACAGCCGGACATAGGCGATCTTGCGGAATATCTGCTGCGGCTCGCCGGGCTTGCTCCAGGTGTAGCTGTAGTAGCCCTCCCCGTGCTTCCGCACCAGATCGAGCATATCGGCGACGACATGTTCGCCGGTAGCCCCTTTGGCCGCCAGCATGTCCCGACCCTCGAGCTCCGGCCGGTCGGCGTGGAGCCGGCCGACCCCGTTGAGATCGAATGCGAAGTAATAGCCGCGGCCGTCGTTGAACCGCAGCTCGCGCAGGACCTCCCGGATCATCGCGCCGATTTCGGCATCCGGTTTCACCCCCCGGTTGAGCCCGTAGATGTGCGTCGCCACCCGGCAGGCTTCTTCCACCCGATCCCGTACGGTTTTTCTGGTCCGTTTGTCCGTCTGGCGGATCTGATAGCGGATGTACTCGGCGACCCGGCCGACTTCCTGCCGCAGCATCTCCTGCTGTTCGACCTCGAATTGCCGGCGCAGGGCGGCCGACTCCGACCGGAAACCGATCAGCACGACGGCCAGCCAGACGGCGAAGGGAACGGCGATGGCCACCGTCGCGATCACCATCATGTTCCTCAGGTATCCCCCCCTGAGACTGCGGGATTGCGGCCAGGTCCTCACGATGCCGTACCCGTCCCCTGCCGGAGTCAGAACCTGTCCTTGCGCAGATCGGCGAACTGCAGCCGGTCGGTACCAGCGATATGCTCGCAGAGCCAGCGCCTGACGAAGTCGACCATCTCCACCCCCAGGGCAATGTCGCCATGCAGATAGCCCCGCTCGAAGGCGTTCATCTTCTTGATGAAGCTGTAGTGGAGCTGGCGATGGCGGGCGAAGTCGGGGTGCTCCTGGAGATACATCTCCTCCAAGGCGAAATGTTCCCCGGCATAGCTCATCAGGTCCTCGAGCATCCGCGCCAGAACGTCCCGGCCGGCGCCTTTCTGGAGCTGGGTATAAAAATCGGCGAGCAGTTTGAAAAGATGGCGGTGCTGGTCATCGATCTCCCCCCTTTCGACCTCAAGGTCCTTCGTCCAGACAATCGATATCATGCTTCTCTCCATAGTCTCCCCATGCTTGAAAAATACCCTCTCAGGGCTCCTCAGCCAGTTCCCTGACGGCGGCGAGAAATTCACTGTTGTCGAACGGCTTGGCAAAGGATCGGTTCGCCCCGAGGCGGAGAGCCGAATCGAGATAGATGCCGGGGGTCGCCCGGCCGCCGCCGGACATGGCGATGATCCTGGCATCCGGGTACTCCCGCTTGAGCTGGATAATGGTCTCTATCCCCTCCTGATCCGGCATGATCAGGTCGGTTACCACCACGAACTCCGGATTCTTGCGGTACAGCTTGACCCCTTCCCGGCCGTTGGCACAGGCAACCACGGCAAAACCGTGCCGGCTCAGCAGTTTGAACAGCATGCCGCGGAAACCTTCATCGTCATCGATCAGCAATATCTCACGCATAATTCAGTTCCTCATTTCGGATTTCAGCAGTCCTCCGTCATCGAGCACCCTGCGGATGACCAGGGACAGGTCCTTTTTCAGTATCGGCTTGAGCAGCAGTTCGCGGACTCCGATGGCCCTGACCTTGTTTTCGGACAGGACCGAACTGTAACCGGTGCAGACGATGACCGGCATGTCGGGACGGATGCGGAGGATCTGCCGCGCCAGTTCGTCGCCGGTCATGCCCGGCATGGTCTGGTCGGAGATGACCAGGTCGAAATCTCCCGGTGCCCGCCGGAAGATTTCCAGGGCCTCGAGGCTGCTGTTCACCGCGGTGACCCGGTACCCCAGCCGGCTGAGCATATCCCTGCCCATCTCCACCAGCATCGTCTCGTCATCGACAAAGAGCACCCTCTCGCTGCCGCCCGGGAGCCTTTCCTCGACCGCATCCTCCGGCACCCGCTGGGGTTCGACCGCCGGCAGAAAGACATGGAAGGCGGCCCCCTCTCCCGGTCTGCTTTCGACGGTGATGCAGCCGCCATGGTTCCTGACGATGCCGTGGACCATGGCCAGACCCATCCCGGTTCCCTTGCCGACCTCCTTGGTCGTGAAGAAGGGGTCGAATATCCTCCCCTGTAAATCAGGGTGGATCCCCTGCCCGGTATCCCGCACCGTGATCCGGAAGAATCGGCCGGCGGCAAGCCCCGGTTCGTGGGCCACCTCGTCGGCGGACAGGTCGGTTTCGGCGAGCTCGATATCCATGGTACCGCCACTCCCCTCCATCGCATGATAGGCATTGGTGCCGAGATTCATCAGGATCTGGTGGATCTGGGTCGGGTCGGCATATATATAGAGCCCCGTCTGAACCAGCCTGAGGCGGATGGCGATTGACGTCGGGATCGAAGGGCGGAGCATCTTCTCCACCTCCTGGATGATCACCGCCGGCCGCAGGTAATGGTACTCGCTGTCGGCGGTCTGGCGGCTGAAGGCGAGGATCCGCTTGATCAGGTCCCTGGCCCGCTGGCCGGCCTTCAGGACCTCCTGCAGGTGGGCGGTGACGACTGATGCGGGATCGGCCTCCTCCTTCGCGATCTCGGTGTAGCCGATGATCGCCCCGAGGATATTGTTGAAATCATGGGCGATACCCCCGGCAAGGGTCCCGATCGCCTCCATCTTGAAGGACTGGTGGAGCTTGCTCTCCAGCTGGCGCTTCTCCTCTTCGGCCTGCAGGCGCCTGGAGATATCGACAAAGGTCACCACCCAGCCGCGGACCTGCTCGCCGTGGTAAATCGGGTGGGCCCAGTATTCGACGGGAAACGCGGAACCATTCGCCCGCCAGAACACCTCGCTGTCGCAGTGGACACTCTTCCGGTCCCTGACCACCTTCTCGAGGAGGCAGGCTTCCTGCGGGTAGGCGGTGCCGTCGGCAAAGCTGTGGTGGATGAGCTGGTGCATATTCGCCCCGACCAGCTGGTCGGACCGGTCATACCCCAGCATCCCGACACAGGCCGGGTTGGCGAAGGTGCAGCGTCCCTCCAGGTCGCAGCCATAGATCGCCTCGACGGTATGCTCCAGCAGCAGCCGGATATCCTCCTCCTGCCGGCGCAGCTTCTCGACGTTGATCCTGCGTTCGGTGATGTCGCGGAGGATGACGCCGACACCTTCCGGAACCCTGAACATGGTCAGGGCCACATGGTGGGGGCCACGTTCGGGGCTGGAAAAGCTTTCCTCGAGGGAGCACGGATCGCCGGTTTCGGTCACCAGCCGGACGGCCCTGGCCAGCGCCGAGTCGTTGCCGGCATCACCGATCATGCTCCCCAGCAGCTGTCCCTTCTCCGCCCTGAAGGGCAGGAGGTCGATCGCCTGGTCATTCATTTCGCACAGGCGTAGCTGGTCGTCATAGAGCAGGAAGCCGTCGGTGGCCGAATCCATGAAATTCTTGAAACGCTGCTGGGACTGGCTGATGATGGCGGTCTTGCGGCGGATCTCGCGCCGCAGGAACCAGTAGCCACCCAGTCCCATGACCAGCAGCAGGGGGACGATGATCATCGCCAGGTCATGGAACATATCCTCGAGCGTTGGCTCGGGAGGAGGCAGGACCGGAGCAAACCATCTGTGGTACAGGGACTCATAGGTGCCGTCGGCGTAGACGATGGCCAGTCCCTCGTTCAGGAGGGCCTGCAGCTGATGGTTTCCTTCGGTGACCGCGAAACAGAATTTCTGCTCGAATCCCTGCAACGGATCTGCCGTCGGCCTGATATCGGTCTCCTGGGCCATCTCCACCGGCACGACTCCGTCCAGCTGCAATCTCTTCAGCAACAGCAGGCCGACCAGCCGCTGGACCAGCACCGCGTCATGCCTGCCGGCCGCCAGCAGACGCATCGCCTCCTCGTAGCTGGCGGTGGTGATCAGCCGGTCGGTCAGCCGCTGCCGCAGTGCGTATTCATGGGCGGTATCGCCCTGCATCACCAGGACCTCTTTGCCGCGCAGATCGCTCAGGCTCTTGATTCGGTCATCCCCCTTGCGGACAAAAAC
>WBUQ01000001.1 GCA_008933635.1 Desulfobulbaceae bacterium
CCCCGATCTTCAGCTCGGCTGCATGCAGCGGCAGGACGAAAAACAGGAGGACAGCCAAAACCAGCAGGTGCCTTGGAGCCGGAAATGCAAACCATTTCTTCATCGTTTCTCTCCTCTGTGGAATATGCTCTGATCGGGGCATCATCGCCCGTTGCCATGTAACCACGCGTGGACCCAATGTAGTACAGCCCATCCGGATCGGCAATATATTTGCCAGGTTTTCCCGCATTGCAGGACACTCCTCGACCTCATGACGCACAAAAGCCGCCTTGCCTGACGGCCTGGCGGCTTTGTGCATCGGGATAAAAACTGCTTTTGCTCAGCGAAGAGCCGCCCGATCGGTCAGGGCCTCGGTCCAGCGCCGTTCGACGACCTCTTCGGTGGCATAGTCGGGCAACAGGATCGGGGCGATCGCCGGATCCTCTATCCCGGCCTCGGCCAGCTCCTTTTCGAATTTCACCACATGGTCCAGGGTCAGCCCCTTCAGGGCCACACCGCCCTGAATATACGCGGCGGCGTTCTTGCCGGCCCGGCGGCCGAAGGTGATGATGTCCTGCAGGCTGTTGCCCATCAGGCGGTTTTCGCCATGGACGCCGCCGATAGCCTCACCGGCGGCATAGAGGCCGGGGATGACCGTCTCGGAGTTGCCATTGACGTTGATGCCGCCGTTCTGGTAGTGCAGAGTCGGATAGACCAGCATCGGTTCCTTGCTGATATCGATGCCGTGCCGCTCGAACTGAATGAATTTGGCCGGCAGTTCCTTTTTGACCGTGCCCGGTCCATGCAGTTCCTCGATCATCGGCGAGTCGAGCCAGAGTCCGACCCGGCCGGTGGGCGTTATGATGCCCTTACCGACATCCATGGCCTCGCGGATCAGCTCGGCCGACTCGACATCGCGTGGCTCGAGCGGGAAACAGAACTGCTCGCCGTCGATGTTGAGGACATGGGCGCCGAGTCCGCGGACTTTTTCGGTGATCAGCAGACCGACATTCTGCTCGGGATAGGCGACGCCGGTCGGATGGTACTGGGTGGAATGCAGGCATTTGTTGCCGACCCCGGCCCGGTAGGCCATGACCACGCCGTCCATCGTCGCCCCATAGTGATTGGTGGTGGCGAAGCCCTTGATGTGGAGGCGGCCGAATCCGCCGGTGGCGATGACCACAGCCTTGGCCCGGACGACGGAGAACTCGCGGGTCTCCATGTTCATCAGAATGGCACCGGCACACTTGCCCGCTTCGTCGAGCAGCAGCTCAACCGCCGGATGGAACTCGAGGGTGGTGATCAGGTTCGAGCGGTTGCGGACTTCGTCGCGGATGACCCGCATGATCTCGGCCCCGGTCATATCGCCGGCAGACTGCATCCGCTTGCGGCTGGAACCGCCACAGTGGCGGACCGAGGTCCGGCCGTCGGGCATCTTGTTGAACATCATCCCAAGGCTCTCCAGCCAGGCGATGGACAACGGCGCGTCATGGGCGAGGGCGGCCACAAGATCGCGCTGATTGGTGAAATGGCCGCCGCCGATGGTATCGAGAAAGTGGTAGTACGGCGAATCGCACTCCTGGGTGGCTGCCTGGATACCGCCTTCGGCCATGATGGTGTTCGAATCGCCATGCCGCAGCTTGGTGGAGACAATCACCCGGCAGCCGGCCTCGCTGGCCATGATCGCCGCCGAGGTACCTGCCCCGCCGCCGCCGATAACCAGCACATCGGTGTCGAAATCGACCTTGTCCAGCCTGACCTTGTCCGGCCTGACAAGGGAGCGGGACTCCAGCAGGCGGGCGACGCCCTCCTGGAAGGTGTCGCCCTTGTTCGGCCCCACCTGGACGGTCCGCTTGGCGTCGGCCTGATAGTCGGGATGATATTTGCTCAGGACCTGTTCGCGCTCGGCCATGGTCAGTGCCGGGAAATTTTCGCCGCGTCGGGCCATGGCGACCCGTGCCGGACGGGTTGCTTCCACTCTCTTGATCAGTTCTTTCAGTTCCGGGGTATATGCCATTGTCGTTCTCCTTGATCCCAAACGATCGTCTTGGTTTTACAGGTAGCGGGTCTCTTTGGGCTGCCAGGTGCCGGGGGGGGCCAGATCCGGCTCCCTCTCCCGTTCGACATAGCACTTCTCCAGATCTTCCTTGCTCATCGCGCTCAACTCCTGGAGCATCGCGTCGTATTTGCCCGACTCGATCTCCCCGACCCGCTTCTGCAGGTGTTCGGCCCGCGGCTGGATATACCGGCCGTAGACCCGGCGTGCCAGCTGGGCGATGTGATACTGCGGGATTTCACCCATGCAGCGGCTGGCGCAGAGGCCACACTGGATGCAGTCGAAGCTCAGTTCGGCCGCCTTCTTGATATTGCCCTGCTTGAGCGCCGAGATATAGCCGAGGACATCGACGTCCATCGGACAGGCCTTGGTGCACAGATTGCAGGCCACGCAGCGGAACAGTTCCGGATACAGGGCGTGAATGGCCTCGGCGGCACCGCCGATCTCTTCAATGTTGTATTCCGCCCGGTTGGCCGGGAAAAAGGGGATCTGGGCCAGGTACATATCGGCCTCGACCACCGTCTGGCAGGCCAGGCCGAAGTGCAGCTTGTAGTCACCGGCCATCCGGTAGACGGTCGGGCAGGCGCCGCAGATACCGCCACGGCAGCCGGCACCGCGAAGGAATTTGAAACCGGCATACTCCATCGCCTTCATGATGGTCAGGGTCTCGGGCACCTCGTACTTCTTGCCCATGATGTAGACGGGAATGGTCTTCGCCCCTTCCGGCAGGATGGCCCGGTCGCCGGTTGCGACCCGGATGGTCTTCTTCGTTGTCGTGTTGTCAGCGTCACACATTGTCTTTTCTCCAGTTACTCTCGATTATCCCGGTCAGGGCAGAGATCATCATCGGGCCGCTCAGGCGGCGACCAGGCAGTTCTTGTTCTTCAGCAGCGCAAGCGAGGCCGCATCGTTGAGGTCAAACAGGCAGGATTCGGGCGCAACTCCCAGTGCCACCGCCAGCAGCTGGGTGAAATAGAACGTCGGCACCGGGGCTTCGACCTGTCCTGAGGTTATCAGCTGCTCCTGCCGCTTGCCCAGATTGTACTCACAGAGCGGGCAGCTGGTGGCCAGGGCTTCCGCCCCGGCTTGCGCCGCATCATTGATAATGACCGCCGCGGTGCTCTTCGCTCCCCCCTCACCGTTGAGCACCTGATAGGACCCGCAGCATGTGTCAGCCGCTGCAAAAGGCACCACCGTCGCCCCCAGGGCCTCGAGGAGCCCCGTCATCAGGGAGAAGCTGCCGAACGGTTCGATACCGACGTCGGCCGGTCGCTGCAGGGTGCAACCATAGTAAGGTGAAACCCGCAGACCGGTGAGCGGGACCTTGACCGCCTCTCTGATCTTCTGCCAGCCAACCTCACGGGCCAGGAAGGTCAGCATATGGACGACCTCCACCTCACCGGCGTAATCGATCTCGTCGTCCATGAAGCGGTTGATGGTATCGCGCTTGACCGTGTCATCCCTGACAATCCGATTAGCCCTGGCCAATGTGTTGTAGCACATCGAACAGAGCGTCACCAGCTGATCAGCGCCCTTTTCCTTGGCCCTGACCAGATTACGCACCGGTCCGACCTGATGGATGAGATCATCGGCAGTCAGGGAAAAAACGGCACCGCAGCAGTTCCATCTGTCAATTTCCTCCACCTCGACGCCCAGGACCGCAAGAGACGCCACCGCCGCCGCCTCCAGGTTGGCTGCCTTGGTCTTCAAGGTACATCCGGGATAATAGCTGATCTTCATCGCTCTCCTTAACTCGTCAGTTTTCTGAATGCGGCAACCATGGCGATCTGAGGCAGTTCGGCAATCCTCTCCGCCGACAGTGCCGATGGTTCGATAAAATTCGTGTTTTTACGCAATACGCGTTGCCTCAAGGCTTCCATCACCTTGGCGATGTCGATGCCGCGCGGGCATTTTACCGTGCAGGCATGGCAGGAAGCACATTTCCAGTACGTATTGCTGCCGGCAAGCCTGTCAAGCATGCCGAACTGGCTCAGGTGCATGACCATCCTCGGAGAATGATCCATCTCCGCCGCCATCGGGCACATGCCGGTGCAGGTTGCGCACTGCATGCAGAGCTTGACGTTTTCCCCGCTGAGTTCCTCGAGCTGCTTGATGGATGGTATCGAGATGGTCGTGCCGGTGATTATCAATGTCATGTTCGTTCCCACAGATGATACAGATGAATGGCCGCTACGATCAGCCTTTGCCCGCATTTCGCATTGTGCAGCGGGATACATGTTTCGTGCGGAGAGTAACAAGATTACACGAACAACCGCAAAACTGTTAAAAACTCTCGCAATCTCCGCAGATGAGGAAAGAAAAGCGTCAGAGATGCAAGCGCTTCCGCGACATGCCCCTGACGCTCATCTGTTTTCCATACCAAATAGTCCCGGAGAATTCAAGCAGGAATTTTTCACCGGTTTCCCGGGTAGGTCAGCCATCGGGGGTAATACAGCCCCCAGTGAATTGCAGCCGCCCTGAACGCAAAAATCAAAGCTATGGCAGATACTTGCATATAACCATCGGCAACCGCCAGGTCCCTTGCCACCGCAAAGAAGGTACACCCGAAGATGACCGGTGTCGCATAGAGTTCCCGGCCAAAAAGCAGCGGCATCCGGGCTGTCAGGATATCGCGCAGCATCCCGCCGGAGATGCCGGTTATCATCCCCATCAGCACCGCCACCGGTCCTGAGAAGCCCAGTAACAATGTTTTCTCAGTTGCCAGCACGGAGAAAAGCGCCATGCCCAGGCCGTCCGCATACTCCAGCAGCCTGAAGGTCCGGCTGATTTTCGGCACCAGGAAAAAGGCGAGGATGGATGCCCCGGTCGAGACCCAGAGATACGTGAGATCGGCTATCCAGTAGATCGGGTTGACATCGAGGAGAATGTCCCTCAGGGTCCCGCCACCGATGGCGGTGACATTGCCGAGAATGACGATGGTGAGGATATCCATATCCCTTTTGCCGCCGGCTATCACGCCGGTGACGGCAAAGACGGCGATGGCAAGCATGCCGAGGGAGTAGGTCATGAGGTCAGCGGACACGGGCAGTCTCGCCTAGCGGGCGCCGGACGGCTGCCGTGACACGCCATCTGCGCAGTCCTCGAGAACGGTGCAGGAGCCATCGTCCTGCGTCGGTACGATGCTGCTGGGTGCCGGAGGCGAAGAACCGGTCTCGCCGGCTGGTGGTTCAGCCGGACAATACCGGTCGAGATAGCGGGAAATCGGCCCCTCTCCCTTCAGGATGCGAATCCCTTCCGCATCCCTTGCCATCAGGACCGGTATCTGGTCGATACCCAGTGTCTGCAGGAAGTTCCGGTTAATTGCCGGAGAATACCCGGGAGCCTGCTTCATCCCCGGAAATGTGAAGTCACCGATCTCCTCAACCGGCTGAAAACGAACGGTGCAACCGGGGCGCTCCTTCAGCGCTCCGATGACCTCTTCGCAGTAGCGGCAGGACGAGGAGAAGAACAGGTAAAGCTGCGGTCCATTCCCCGGCGCCGGGCGCAAACCATAGGTTCCCCCGGTCAACGGGGCATCTTCGGCCTGACCCGCGGCTGCAGATTTGAACTGCAGGCCGGAAAATACCATGAACACCGAGATGAAGATCAAGATCCCCGTGCCGATCTGCCGGGTGCCGAGGGATAGGTTGAGGAGCAGGACAAGGGCGAGGATGACCAGGCAGTAGAGGCAGAAGGCTTCCGAAATATAGTACTGGAACGCGACCAGGACTCCCTCGCAGGCCATGCCGGCAAGCAGCATGACCTTCACCGCCTTGATCGTCCGGCCGGGTTTTTTCCATTCTGCCATGGCACCCCAGAATATCGCCTGGAAAAAAACCAGACCGGCACAGTTGAACAGAATCGGCGGGACGGTGGTCAGGCTCTCGACAATTCTGCAACCGTCGCCGATACAGGCGGCCTCACCCCGGAACAGGACGAGCAGGATCTGCGCGGCGGTCAGCAGACTGCCGCAGAGAGAAATCAGTACAGTCATCATCAGTGGTTGGGGCATGATCCAGGAAGAGCTGATAGGGGTAAGGATATTTCGCTCATCCTACTGCAAAAAATCACGCAGGTCACAGAAATTCCATGCAGGAAGACGGACAAGCGTGGTCGCGCTGGACGAGGGAATATTCTCGCTGGGATCAGGCAGAGGGTTCCACGGTATTGCCGCCACGTTCCTTGCATCTGTAAAGGGCCTGGTCGGCTCGGGCAAGCATGCCGTCGAGGTTGTCCGCCTGCGTGCATGCGGTCACTCCGCAGGAAAGGGTGACCAGGTTTCTCGGATCATCGACCGCTGAATCCGGTCCGGCGAGAAGCTGCCCTGCAAGCGCCCGGCGGATTCGTTCGGCCATCTTCACCGCCTCATCGAGTCCGCTTGCCGTCAGAATGACAAACTCATCGCCGCCCCAGCGGGCCAGGATATCTGTCGGCCGCACCATGGCGCCGATCAGCCCCGCCACCTGAAGGAGAACCGCATCGCCGGCCTGATGACCAATGGTATCGTTGACCTTCTTGAAGCCATCGAGATCGAGCAGCAGCAGACTGAAGACCTTTCCTGAACGGGACTGCACGTACATCGCCCGCCCGAACTCCTTCTCGAGCTGACGGCGATTGGCGACACCGGTCAGTTCGTCGGTGACGATAAGCTTTTCCAGCCTGGACTGGTATCGATTGATCGTCCCCAGGGTGAGGCCGATGATAACCAGCGAGGCGACAAGACCGGTCAGCACCGTCCTGATAAAGGTCGTCCTCTCGCCTGCCAGCGACCTCGTCTCGTTCTGCTCGACGAAGAGAATCCAGTCCAGGGAGGGGATGTAGCGGGCCGTAAGCAGGATCAGATCGCCATTGTGCAGGTATTCGAAGTTTTCCGGCTGGTCGCCGGTTTTCAGCATGCTCGGTGCGATCCCGCCGAGTCCTTCGATCTGGCCGATGCTTTTCTTTTCGATATAGTCAAGATTCTGGTGCACCTGAATAACGCCTTTTTTATCGGTGAGATAGACTGCTCGATCGTATCGCTCCTTATAGGTCCGGACGAGCTGGGCCATCATGTCCACTTTCAACCCGACTCCGGTCACCCCGAGAAGGCTGCCCTGGCCATCGAAGACCTTGTAGTTGATAAAAATGGTCAGGGTATTGCCCGAGGCCTCGTCGGTATCGACATCCAGATCATACTCCTTGTCGGATTCGACCAGGGAGTAATACCATACGTCATGGCTGTCGTTCGGTCCGATAGTCTTGTGGATACCCTTGAAGTGGTAGTACTTCAGGGTCCTCGCCGAGATGAAGAAGGTCGAAAAGAAGCCGTAGCGCTTGCGGATCTGATCGAGATACCGTATGACTTTTATCGTCTCCTGTTCACCGTCGCGGACCCAGTCCTTGAGAAAGGTGTCGGAGGCCATGCTCGACGACACCAGGAGCGGACGCATCAACTCCGCAGTCAGTTCGGAATAGATATTGTCCATCGTCAAGGGCAGGTCCTTGCTCAGGATCTCCCGGTGGATCCGTTCCCTGGTGAAGATATAGTTGAGATAGCTGACCCCGACAAAGGCGAGGATCAGGATGGTTGACAGGGCCAGCAGCAGCCTGTTTCGTGCGTTCAGTTTCTTCATTGCCTCTCTATGCGCGCTACCTTTTCACGGATCCGCATTCCCATCCAGCAACGTGCAGATCGCCCCATGATATCGCGACAATGGTCATCTTTCCAGCAATTGAATTGTGAAGAGCTGTATGAAATTCTCAGGATCCGCCAGGAAATCTTCACCGTCGAGCAGCGTTGTGCCTACCAGGATGCCGACGGCCTCGACTTCTGCGCCCTGCACCTGCAGGCCTGGGAATCGGATTTCAACCGGCGGCGGATAGTCGGCTACCTCCGGGTGCTGCCCCCCGGAAGCCGTTTCGCTGAACCATCGATCGGCCGCCTGCTGGTGATCCCGGCGCTGCGACGATCCGGGCTTGCCAGGGAATTGATGAAGGAGGCTCTGGAGCGGATTGCGGCTCTCCATCCCGGACTGCCGGTACGGATCTCTGCCCAGTGGTATCTGCAGAAATTCTATGCCAGCCTGGGCTTTACAGCCGCATCGGCCGTCTATGACGAAGACGGCATCCCCCATCTCGACATGATGCGGTTGCCAGAAGAACAGCTCCGAACCTGAAGGATGAACCGATGGACGGATGCCTTTACCCTCTGATCCAGTCCGGTCAGAGACAGGGTTCATCGCAGCAGGCTGCCTGAATCGTCATCACCGGACAGGCGGCCATCCGGACGACCTGCTCGCTGACACTCTCTCCGCCATCGGCAGGGGGTTCCTTGCGGCCGTATGTCGGGATGACGATGAGATCCACCTGGTTCTCCAGGGCCGTGGTGACGATCTTTTTTGCTGGATCGCCAACCGCGACCACCGTCTCCTTCAGCAGCGAACTCCCCTCTTCCTCCGACACCCAGTTCCGGTACAGCTCGATCAGCGCCTTTTTCTCCCGCTGGACCAGGGTTTCCCAGTTCATCCCGGGGATGGAAAGCATTTCATCGGCTATTTCACGACGAATGACGTGCAGCAGCAGGAGGCTGGCACTGAGCGGCACGGCGAGGGATACAGCCCAGCCGATCGCCTCACCGGTGCAGGTGGAATAATCGGTCGGCACCAGGATTACCGAAATTGTCTTGACCATACGCCACCTCCCGCCCACATGATTGCGATATCCATTTTCCGAACGCCTCCCGCCTCAGTCGGCAGGTTCGCCATGAAGATACCGCATCCCATACTTCGATGGCCCGAGGATTCGAGCCATCCGGACTCTCCTCCAGTATAGCACAATTCCGACCGGCGTAAAAAACATCGCCCATTTTTATCTCGAATCGAAAATGAACGTGAAACCCACGGTGATCGGCCCTGATCGGACGCGTATGATGAGCGTCCATGATGGAATGGTCCCGGCGACAGCGCGGGACGGTGCGGGCAATCGGCCGCAAGGAACCCCCGAGTCGGATCACAGCCCGGTCACGGAGTTTCTCCCGGAGAAAGCCAATGGCTGCCAGGTCGAGATCATCAAGGCGAACAGGGGACAGATCCGGCATCGCCGCCGCTCAACCGATATTTCTGTTTCGTCGTCTAAGGGGAAATACAGGAGCCATCCCCGGCATTCGGGCAATGGTCATTCTCGAGGGGGCGGCTCTTCGTCGACAGGGTCTGGAGCATGAACCGTCATGCAGTTCGCCGAGCGCCATCATGCAGTTGGAGTCGAAAAATACCTTTGATACCGGCAACATCGTCAGGCTGCTGACAGGCTTCATCCCCACCGGCCCCTGTAGGTCGGTGCAGCCGAACGGCGAACCGGACCGAAATATCCGGCTCGCCGCAAAGCGAAACGCCGTCAGATGTTCTGCAGGAACGGGCGGATCTTCTCGAGCTTCTTCGGACCGATGCCCTTTACCTCGACAAGATCATCCAGGCTTTTGAATTGGCCATTGTCCTTGCGATAGGCGACGATGGCCTCGGCCGTCTTCGGTCCGATTCCGGGGATTCCGGTCAGTTCGGCAACGTCGGCGGTATTGACATTGATCTTGGCGTTGGCGTCAACCTCTTTCTTGGTCTCCTCCACTGCCGCCGGCGCCTTGTCGGCCTTGGTGACCGCCATCGCCGGAGCAAGGGAGAATGCAACCATCAGGGAAAGCAGCAGCGCTACGATTCCGGTCGTCCTGTTCATGAAAAGTCCTCTCTGTTAATGGTCCTTGTTTACTGATCATCCCACCGATATCCTCCATCCTGGCCAGGAAGGGCTTTCAGAAAACGGGAACGGATACTGCCGCAACATGGCAGGGGCGGCTTGAGCCGGCTTCCCGTTATTCTGAATGATCAGGGAAAGTAAGAAGACCTTCTTACAATTTCATAACAATAAATTGCAGAAGGACGGCCTGCTGAAAAAAGAAGCCCGGAGAAGAGACGGGCTCTTTCCGGGCGCGGAGATCTTTGCAGGTTGAACAGATGAAGATGATGTCAGAATATCGCCTTCATCGCCCGCATATGCGAGCGCAGCTCTTCGCCGACCGCCTCGACGGTGGTATAGCGGATCGCCTCGTTGACCTCGATCAACTCGATGTTGTCTACCCCGCAGTCCTTCAATTCCAGACCGTTGCCGATGACATCGGTGCCGACGGTCTTCATGAAATCCTTGAGCAGCGGCACGGCGGCGTGGGCGAACAGGTAGTTGCCGTATTCGGCAGTATCGGAGATGACCACGTTCATTTCATACAGCTTTTTCCGCGCAATGAGGTTGGCGATCAGCGGCACCTCGTGCAGGGATTCGTAATAGGCCGACTCTTCCTTGATCCCGGCCGCGACCATGGTGTCGAAGGCCAGTTCGACCCCGGCCTTGATCATCGCGATCATCAGGATACCGTGATCGAAGTACTCCTGCTCAGGGATCTCTCCTTCCATCGACTCCGCCTTCTCGAAAGCAGTTTCGCGAGACTCTTTACGCCATTTCAGCAACTTGGCATCGTCATTGGCCCAATCCTTCATCATTGTTTTAGAGAACTTGCCTGACATGATGTCGTCCATGTGCTTCTCGAACAACGGCCTGAGGATCACCTTCAGGTCCTCGGCCAGATAGAAGGCCCTGATCTTTGCCGGGTTCGACAGGCGATCCATCATGTTGGTGATGCCGCCGTGCTTCAATGCCTCGGTGACCACCTCCCAGCCGTGCTGCACCAGTTTCGAGGCATAACCGGAATCGATGCCCTCGTCGACCATCTTGTCATAGCAGAGCAGGGAACCGGCCTGCAGCATGCCGCAGAGGATGGTCTGCTCGCCCATCAGGTCAGATTTGACCTCGGCAACGAAGGAGGACTGCAGTACACCGGCCCGGTCGCCGCCGGTGGCGCAGCAGTAGGCCTTGGCCAGCTCCCAGCCCTCACCGTTGGGGTCGTTCTCGCCATGGACGGCGATCAGGGTCGGCACGCCGAATCCGCGCTTGTACTCCTCCCGGACTTCCGTGCCGGGGGCCTTCGGGGCCATCATGATGACCGTCAGGTCCTCCCGGATCTGCATCCCCTCCTCGACGATGTTGAAACCGTGCGAGTAGGACAGACAGGCCCCCTTCTTCATCAGCGGCATGATCGTCGAAACGACATTGCTGTGCTGCTTGTCGGGGGTGAGATTGATCACCAGGTCCGCCTTCGGGATCAGTTCCTTGTAGGTGCCGACCTTGAAGGCGTTGTCGGTGGCGTTCTTCCATGACTGGCGTTTCTCTTTGATGGCATTGTCGCGCAGGGCGTAGGCGACATCAAGTCCGCTGTCACGCAGGTTGAGGCCCTGGTTGAGGCCCTGGGCGCCACAGCCGACGATGACGATCTTCTTGCCCTTGAGAGCCTCGACGCCATTGAATTCGGACTCATCCATGAACCGGCACTGGGAAAGCTCCTCCAGCTGCCGGCGCAGCGGCAGGGTATTGAAATAGTTTGTGCTCATTTTTTATCTCCTCGTTTTACGATGTTTTTCGATGACTGACCGGTGATCCTTCCTGTCAACACGATATATTGGCAATGAACTGTTGCGTCAAGTGATTTGTTCGTGATACTCTGTTGCAGATTCTGCAACAATCATCCGCTCCCCATGGAAAATACTGCCCATGAATATCGATGAGCTCAGGGTGTTCCGCCACCTGGCCCGCTCCCTCCATTTCGGCAGGACCAGCCAGGCCTGCAACATCACCCCTTCCGGCCTCACCCGGACTATCCAGCGCCTGGAAGGCGAACTGGGCCGCCAGCTGCTGATCCGCGACCGGCGGTCGGTCAGCCTGACTCCCGCCGGCGTCATCTTCCGGGACTACGCCGAGGAAGCGATTCTGCATTGGAGCAGGCTGCAGGCCAGCCTCGCCGGGGACAACACCCTGACCGGCGAACTGTCGCTCTACTGTTCGGTGACCGCCATCCTCGGCATCCTCCCGGACATCATTTCCCGTTTCCGCAGAACCCACCCGGAAATCCTGATCCATCTGCAGACCGGAGATGCGGCAATGGCCATCGGCAGACTGCAGAACGGCGAAGCTGACATCGCCATCGCCGCCCTGCCGGAGCAGCTGCCGGAGCAGGTGGAATTCGTCGAAATCGCCAGGACCCCGCTCATCTTCATCAGTCCGTCGCGCTTTCCGGAAACGGTGATACGCAGCGGCCCGGACATCGACTGGCGGAAGACCCCGGTCATCCTGGCGGAGCGCGGTCTGAGCCGCCAGCGCGCCGACCGCTGGTTCAGGGACAAAGGTATCCAGCCCGCCATCTATTCCCAGGTAGCCGGCAACGAGGCGATCATCGCCATGGTCGGCATGGGCTGCGGGGTCGGCATCGTTCCCCTTCTGGTCCTCGACAAGAGTCCGCTGCAGGACCAGGTCGATATCCTCGAGGCAGAACCTTCCCTCGAACCCTTCCGCGTCGGCGCCTGCACACTGGCCAGGAACCGGCGGAATCCGGTAGTCCAGTCGTTCTGGCAGATACTGGAGACGGAGATACCGGCCCAGGGCGAAAGAACGGCCGGAGCAGCAGATGCCTCCGGCGGTCATGTATAAACTCAATCTCTCTTTGCCGTAAAGGAGTGCCATGCCATTGATCATGATCACCAATGACGACGGGATCGACAGTCCCGGGATCCTCGCGCTGCGGGAGGCCATGTCCTCCCTTGGCAGAACCGTGGTGGTGGCACCGGAGAGGGACAATTCAGCCGTCTCCCATGCCCTGACGATGAGCCGCCCGCTGCGGATCCGCCAGCGCGAAAGCGATATCTTCACCCTCGACGGCACCCCGACCGATTGCGTCGTCATCGGCCTCGGCAAACTGCTCGACACCAGACCCGACCTGCTGGTGTCGGGAATCAATCCCGGCCCCAATCTCGGTGACGACATATCCTATTCCGGCACCGTCTCCGCCGCCATCGAGGGGACGATGTACGGCATTCCGTCCATCGCTTTCTCCGTGGCCGGCGAACCGCCATATGATTATTCGATGGCGATGCGTGTCGCCGTGGTGCTTGCCGACCGGGTACTGGCCGGCAAGCTGCCGGAAAACACCCTGCTCAACGTCAACATCCCGGAAGGGAAGGTCTGCCGCGGCCTGGCCATCACCCGGCAGGGGCGGCGACTGTGGGAAAACAGCATCCAGGAGACCTTCGATCCCTGGGGGAGACGGCACTATTGGATTGGCGGCGGCACCCCCCTCAGGGACCACGGTGAAGACACCGATGTCGCCGCCCTGCACCATAATCTTGTTTCCGTGACACCTATCCACCTCGACCTGACCAACCACCCCGGCCTCAACCTGCTGCGCCGGAGCTGGGATATCGGGAAGATGCAGGAAGATATCGGCGGAGGGCGGCAGGAAGAAGCAGGGTCGTGATTCTGTTCAGAGGGTCCGGCAGTGGCCGACGGTGATCGACAGCGGTTCCTTCTCGCCGCCATCCGGTTTGTCGGCCAGATCGCCATGCAGCGATGTCCGGTGAAACCAGCCATCGGGCCTGAAGCGGAAATTCTCGCAGGCAATATCGACGATCATCCACTTTTCTCCCGCTTTCTGCCATCGCTCCCTGCAGACATGCTCCGTTTCGCCGCTCTGGCCGCTGACCTCCCTGCGGACAGTATAACAGCCATAGAGAACCGCCAAGCCGGTCTCATCATCCATCCGTGCACTGCCCGGCAGATTGCCGCAGATCGGAGACCGTTTTCCCTCATCGCCAGCCTTTGCGACACTATACCTTGCGGGAACGAAATCGGTGGATTTCCAGTCCCCCTTGACCCATCTGAAACCGATTGACTGCTCGCTGTCGCAGACGATTCTCGTACCGGCAGGAAGCCCGGAAGGCAGTTTCGGCTCGATGGCAGATGCCTCCCGGCAGCCGATGACCAGCAATACTACCAGTGTCCAGAGTGTCTTCATATTCCCCCGATTTCGCCCACCACCATTTGAGCCAGAGTCCTAAACTGCCATTTTCCCGAATTCATGGATATTTTTTCATTCTCACCCAGTCATCCGCGACATCCTGACAACATTTCACCTTCTATCGACTGCATCAGCACATCAGGTTTTCCTGGCGTACGCTTGAAAAAACTTTGATTTTCAGTATGTTCGTGTAACAATTCATGCATTGGCGGTCGGGACTGCCCGTTCCCGGCCTCGAACATTCACCATCCGCAGTAAAAGGATATTCTATGAAATTGAACAGATGCAACAAAATCGCCGTCCTCGCCTGCGGGCTCGCACTTGCTGCCGCCGCCACGTCAGCGAGCGCCGCCTCCCAGGGAGTGGGAGCGGCCGGCGGTGAAGCCCCCAACTCGATCACCACGGATAACAGGGCCAGCTACGAACTGTCAGTCGGAACCGAGATGATGACCGGCGATACCACCTACCAGATTGGCTTTCCCCTTGTCTCGCCCACGGGCGTCGTCTACGAAGGCCACTTTCCCATCAGCGAACTGATATGGCCGCTCGATGTCTGGCTGGGCCGCATCGACGGCAGGGCCACCATCAACGACCAGTGGCGGATCAACGCCACGCTCAAGAAAGACCTGAGCACCCCTGACGACAACATGGAGGATTCCGACTGGCTGACCGCGTCCAATCCATCCCGCCTCGACGTCTTTTCCGAATCGGAAATCTCCAGCTTCGATGCCATCATCGTTGATACCGATGTCGAATGGGCATTCTTCCGGAGAGGGAATATGTCGGTCTATGCCGGCCTCGGCTATCTTTACCAGAACCTCGACTATGAAGGAGAACTCCTGCAACAGTTTTCGCCTTCGGGGATTCCGGGGGCTGAATACCATGGCGATGGCCGTGTCGGCATCACCTACGAAATGATCTATTCGATCCCCTATCTCAAATTCGGCGGAGATCTGCAGGCCGGTCCCAATCTCACTATGGAGGGGAGTATCGCCTATTCCCCGATCGTCAATGCCGAGGATACCGACCATCACCTCCTCCGCGAATATGGCGGCAAGATCAGTTCCGGCGACATGGAGGGGGATGCCTTCATGCTCGAGATCTCAGGCAAATATCTCTTCACTCCCTCAATTTTCATGGAGGCCGGGTTCCAGTTGACAAAGATTGAGGTGGACGGCACCCAGGCCCAGGAGTACGGCTGGGGGTTTCCGATCGGCACGGTCGACGAAGAGGCGGAGAGTACCCAGTCTTCGGGGTTTATCTCAGTTGGGTACAGTTTCTGACGGCAGCAAAGGGTAAATGGGCCGGAGGCGTTTTTCGGATGGCGCCTCCGGTGCCGGCCGCTCCCTTCCCGTCACAGCATGGTGGCACCCGGTCCGGTATCCGCCGTGCAGCCCGAACGGATAAGGGTGGAGGGGATTCGGTCGCCAGGCCTCCATCATCATCGAAGACAATCACCCGCACGACCTCAGACGTTCCGGCCACTTGAAGCGATCCGCAGAAAGCCCGCCCCGATCGTTACCGGGCCGCCGGCATCCCCCTCCTCGATCCCACGAACTCCTGGTTTCCGCCTATTGCCCTGCTCTGGCGATATCCTGCTGCATCATCTCCAGGACAGCGGCCGGATCTGCCGACCGGGTGATCGGACGGCCGACGACCACATGGTCCGCTCCGGCACGAATAGCCATGCCGGCAGTGACTATCCGTTTCTGGTCGTCACTCCCGTCCCTGACATTGACTCCCGGCCTGATCCCCGGCGTGACGATCAGCAGACGCCGCCCCAGATCTCCCCGCAGACGCCCGGCCTCGAGACCGGAGGAAACGACACCGTCACAGCCGAGTTCAAGGGCCCTCTTCGCCCGGAAGTAGACCAGATCTTCAATGGAGCCGGTCATCCCCATGGCCCGCATGTCTTCCTCGCCGAAACTGGTCAGGACAGTGACCGCCAGCAGCTTCATATCGCCCCTCGCCTCAACCGCTGCCCGGATGATCGGATCGTTGCCGTGGACGGTGGCGTAAGTCACGCCACGGCGGTTGACCTGCTCGACCGCCAACCGCACTGTTTCCGGAATGTCGAAGAATTTCAGGTCGAGCATCACCTTGTGGCCGCGGTCGACCAGCCAGTCGACCGTTTCGAACCAGCCGGCCATGAAAAGTTGCAGACCCACCTTGAAAAACCCGGTGTGCGACTCGCATTTTTTCACCATTTCCCTGGCCAGATCAGGGGTCTCGACATCAAGGGCGACTATGATCCTGTCCCGCAGGGGTATTTCGTGACTCATGGCTCCAATCCTGTGTTTGTCGTCTTCCAACCAGTCTCTGGGTCTGGTTTTAAACCTTTACAAAATCCCATGAAACCAATACCGTAAATACAAAGGGTTCGCCATCTCTTTATCGCGGCGGACGGCTGCGTCGACCGTGCCGCCATCCCCGGTCGCTTCACCCCTCACCAGCGGAGCCCCGCAACTCACCTTCTGAAAAGGAGCCGACCCATGACCGTTAAAATTTTCATCAAGCGCCGAGTTACCCCTGAACATGTCATTGAACTGTCCGCCCTCCTGAAGAAACTCAGGAGCCTTACCCTGAGCCAGCCCGGATATATCTATGGCGAGACATTGAGGAGACTTGACGCCCAGGACGAATGCATGGTCATCAGCACCTGGCGATCACTGGAAGACTGGAACGCCTGGCTGAACAACGAACGGCGGATGCAGGTCCAGCATGAGATAGATCAGCTGCTTGGCACCAAGACCGAATATGCCGTTTATGAAGAATAGCTAACTCGCTATTTTTCTTCTTTTCTTATATTCACAGCCGATTCCCCCGTGAAGGGAGACGGTCTCCTTCCTGCAGACTGCCATACAAGCATTCACTTGTACTGTTTTTTACGTACAGCATAACTGATAAATTTCCTTACATATTTTTTTTGAACACTTGTTCTGCTTGATGTAGACTTTTGACAATACAATCTTCTTCCAGCTGCCATTCCATCAACAGGTCAAGGAAACCATGATCTTCGAAGGCGTCAAACTGGCATTCATCGGCATGGGCACTGTTTTGCTTTTCTTGTCCCTGATGATCCTGCTCATCCACTGGGTTTCCGTTCTCACCCGCGAATCCGCCCGACGCGAACTCGAAGCCATCAGGCTGGCAAAGGACCTCAAGGCCCGGGCCAAGCCATTGAAGGCAGCCATGGATGAAGATACCGATATCGACATCGCCGTCATAGCCGCGGCTGTCGCTGCCTATGAGGAAGAACGGTTTTCACTTCAGCGATAGGGCTCGATCTCCCACCAGGGGGACAGCCTCCTGAAGATCTGTACAGAATACTTACCGAACAAGGAGAAGACAGTGGGCAAGAAAGTCATCAGATTTCTGGACACATCCTTTCGCGACGGTTTCCAGTCGGTTTTCGGCGCCCGGGTCCTGACCGACGATTTTATCGGTGCCGTCAAGGCAACCGTCGAAGCCGGCATAACCCAGATCGAGGCCGGCGGCGGGGCACGGTTTCAGAGTCTCTTCTTCTACTGCGGGGAATCGGCCTTCGACATGATGGACCGGTTCCGGGCCGAAGTCGGTCCCGATGTCGATCTGCAGACGCTGGCCCGCGGCATCAATGTCGTCGCGCTCAATCAGTGCCCGCGCGACATCATCGACCTGCACGCCAAGATGTTCAGGAAGCACGGCATCACCACCATCCGGAACTTCGACGCCCTCAACGATGTCCGCAACCTCGAATATTCCGGCGAGCGCATAGCTCACCACGGCCTCAAACATCAGATCTGTGTCACCATGATGGATCTGCCCCCCGGTTGCAGCGGCGCCCACACCCCGGAATTTTACATCGATCGCCTCCGCCAGATCCTCGACGCCGGCATCCCGTTCCACTCGATCTGCTTCAAGGACGCCACCGGCACCGCCAACCCGCGGAAAGTGTACGAGACCCTGAAGCTGGCGCGGCAGCTGGTGCCGGCTGAAACCGTGCTCTGGTACCACACCCACGACACCGCCGGGCTTGGCATTTCCCAGAACCTCGCCGCCATCGAGGGCGGGGCGGACGGGATCGATCTCGCCAAGAGCCCGGTCAGCGGCGGCACCTGCCAGCCCGACATCCTGTCGATGATGCATGCCCTGAAAGGCACCGATTTCACCCTCGACCTCGATTACGAGAAGGTCCTCGCCGCTTCGGAAGTCTTCGAGGATGCAATGAAGGACTATTTCTTTCCTCCCGAGGCCAAGATGGTCTCACCGACCGTCACCCTGTCGCCGATGCCCGGCGGTGCTCTGACTGCCAATACCATGATGATGCGGGATACCGGCACACTGCATCTCTTCCCCCAGGTCATCAAGGAAATGTCGGACGTGGTCCGGCTCGGCGGCTTCGGCTCCTCGGTGACCCCGGTCTCCCAGTTCTACTTCCAGCAGGCCTATCTCAACGTCACCCAGGGTAAATGGCAGAAGATCAACCCAAGCTACGGCAACATGGTCCTTGGCTATTTCGGGCGCACCCCTGTGCCCGCTGATCCGGAAATCATCCGCCTGGCATCCGAGCAGCTCGGCAAACCTGTATTCACCGCCGATCCTCTCGACATCCTCGAGCCGGGCATCCCGAAAGCGGTGAAGATCCTCGAAGACAACAGGCTGCCGGTCAACGACGAGAATATCTTCATCATCGCCAGCTGCGAACAGAAAGGGCTCGATTTCCTCCTCGGCAAGGCCACCGTCAATATCCGTAAGATCACCGACAAGGCGCCGGCAGCCGCCAAGAAGGCGGAACCGCCGCCACCTGCGGCCCAGCCGGCCCGCCCCATGGGACCCCGCAGCTACACGATCACCGTCAACGACCGGCCCTATGCGGTGACCGTCAACGAGGCCGGAGGAATCCAGGCCGCCCCGCTCGCCGCTGCTGCGGCGACGGCCGCCGAGCCTGCCGGGAGCGCAGAAGGGACCGAGATCGAAGCCCCCACACCGGGCATGATCGTCAAAATCATGGTTTCGGTCGGCAGCAGGATCATCAAGGACCAGCCACTGCTGATCCTCGAGGCGATGAAGATGGAATCCGAGGTCAAATCACCCTGCGAAGGAACCGTGCAGACCATTCATGTCTCGGTCGGCGAAACCGTCCAGTCGGGCGAACCGCTCCTTGTCATCTGCTGACAGCCGACCAGGCCCGAAAGATGGAAAAGGCCTTCTCCCATCTTTCTTCTTTCCACGTCGACAAGAAAAGGCACAATGAACATTCAAGCGATTCTCATCACACTGATCGCAGGTTTCCTGCTCACGGCATCCGCCCAGGCGCAGGAAGAGCTCCTGCAGATCGTCTCCCCGGCCGAAGCCAGGGTCATTCATGTCGACATCAGAGGCGGCTCCTATGTCTACAGCGGCGACACCCTGGCCACCCTGAAAAAGGACGATGGCACCATCATCGTCCTCCGGGCCGGGCTCGCCGGAAAGGTTGTGTCTTTTGATGTCGTTCCGTATCAGAAGGTAGAAAAAGACAGCATTCTCGGTACCATTCAGCCCTCCGCCGTCGTGGTGGACATCCCCGAGTCAGGGACCAGCCGCGCCCTGCCGTCCCTGTCACAGCTTGCCGGAAACCTTTTCCGGACCACCGGGATCTATGGCATCGTTGACGGCCAGCTGCACCAGGACTGGACCGTCGGTATCGGTCGTGTCCTGATGATCATGGTCGGCCTGGTCCTGCTTTATCTCGGCATCTTCAGGCAATTCGAACCACTGCTGCTGGTACCGATCGGTTACGGCGCCATCCTCAGCAACATTCCCCTCGCCGGCATGGTCGATCCCGGCGGCATCCTCGCCTATATCTACGATGTCGGCATCAGCTCCGGAGTTTTTCCCTTGCTGATCTTCATGGGCGTCGGCGCTCTCACCGACTTCGGCCCGATGATCGCCAACCCCAAGACCATCCTGCTCGGCGGCGCCGCCCAGCTCGGCATCTTTATCACCCTGATCGGGGCCCTGCTGCTCTCCGACCTGATCCCCGGCATCAACTTCTCGCTGCGGGATGCGGCCAGCATCGGCATCATCGGCGGCGCCGACGGGCCGACGGCCATCTTCCTGGCCAGCCGCCTGTCACCCAGGCTGCTCGGCTCGATCGCCATTGCGGCCTACAGCTACATGGCACTCGTCCCTCTGATCCAACCACCGATCATGAAGTGGCTTACCACCGAGGAGGAACGGAAGATCCGGATGGTCCAGCTCCGCCACGTGTCGAAGCTGGAGAAGATCATCCTGCCATTGCTCGTCCTGCTGATCTGTGCCCTGCTCCTGCCATCGGCCGCTCCGCTGATCGGCATGTTCATGTTCGGCAACCTGGCCAAGGAATGTGGCGTGGTCGACCGGCTCTCCGACACGATCAAGAACTCGCTGATGTACACTGTCATCGTCTTCCTCGGGCTCGGCGTCGGCAGCAAGCTCTCCGCCGACAAATTCCTGAATCTTGAAACCATCGGCATTCTGGTGCTGGGCATGCTGGCCTTCGGAATCGGCACCGCCGGAGGGGTTCTGATGGCCAAAGTGATGAACCGCTTCTCGTCGACGCCGCTCAATCCGCTGATCGGGGCAGCCGGGGTGTCGGCCGTACCGATGGCGGCCAGGGTCGTCAACAAGGTGGGTCTGGAGGCCAACCCCCAGAACCACCTGATCATGCACGCCATGGGTCCCAATGTCTCAGGGGTCATTGGATCGGCCGTCGCAGCCGGCGTCCTGCTCGCTCTGCTGTAGACTGTCCGTGCCAATAAAAAAGGCTGGAGATACACCCTCCAGCCTTCTCAATTTCCCGGATATATAGAAAAGAGCTCAACCGCAGCTGCCTGAACTGCAGGATCCCCCGCACCCACCCGTTTTCGGCAATGCCCTCTCCGACGTCACGGAAAAGCCGGAACCACCGCTCCCGCTGCAACCGCACCCGGAAGTCTCTTCCACATAGTCGACCCTGATCTCGCCGCAGGTTGCGGTCACACCATTGTCGACAAGAAAACGGATCCCATCGAAATCAAACACCTGGTCAAGATCCTTTGTTTCATCCAGGGCCAGGGCCAGCGCCGGTCCGGAACAGCCACCGGGCATGATGGCCACCCTGACCGCCGAACTGATACCGTTTTCATTGAGATATTCCTTCACCTTGGCTACCGCCAGATCGCTTACCGCCAGCATATTCCCTCCATTGTGATGAACCCCTGATCTGCCCTGCGATATCACTTGATACGCAGATTCGCCGTTGCACTTACGATCGCTACAACCGACTATTTTAATCCGATATTTCTATATGTCAATTCGGCCCAGACTATGATTTGGCATGGTGCAAGGACTTCGCCGCAAGAAATCCGGCCGCTTTCGCGCCATGGATTATTGATCGAAAACACGATATACTCACGTCAGAGGAGACTGCCTCCGCCGATTCACCGAACCTTGCTGCGTGACACCCGTCTTCCATCAATTCCGAACAGTGTTCTGATCAAAAATTCATTTCCGTGTGCAATATGAAAAAGATATTGACTTTCTGTTCTTTTTCCATATTACTGGCAGCCCTGAAATGTCGTATGGCCGAGGCCATAATGGCAAACACCTCCGACAGTTGAGACAGGTTGCAGAACATGTGGCAGGATATTTTCAAGAAAGACCAGTGGAACGCAGACAAGGCCTCGCAACTCTACGGCATTGACAAATGGGGAGCCGGCTACTTCTCCATCGATGAACAGGGCGATGCCGTGGTCACTCCCTTCGGCGCCGACCATGGCCCCAAGGTCAGCCTGTACCGGATCGCCAAGGAGATCGAGGAGCGCGGACTGGCGATGCCGGTCCTGCTGCGCATCGAAAACATCCTCGGCTCGCAGATCAAACTGCTGCATGAGACCTTCCGCAAGGTCATCAGGGAAAACAATTACGGCGGCGAATACAAAGGTGTCTTCCCGATCAAGGTCAACCAGCAGGAAGAGGTGGTCGAGGCCATCGCCCAGTTCGGCAAGGACTTCAACCACGGGCTCGAGGCCGGCAGCAAGTCGGAGCTGATCGCCGCCATCTCGATGATGAAAAGCCGCAAGGCCTGCCTGGTCTGCAACGGCTACAAGGACGAGGAGTTCATCGATCTCGGGCTGTATGCGATCAAGATGGGCTTTCAGGTCTTCTTCGTCATCGAGGTCCCTGGCGAGGTGGACCTGATCATCGAGCGGGCCAAGCACCACAAGGTCGCTCCCTTCCTCGGCCTGCGGATCAAGCTGTCGACCCAGGCCGAAGGGCTGTGGACCGAGTCCGGCGGCGACGCCAGCGTTTTCGGCCTCGGCATGAACCATATCGTCGACGTCATCGACCGCCTCAAGGAAGAGGAGATGCTCGACTGCCTGCAGCTCCTCCACTACCACATCGGCTCGCAGATCCCCAATATCCGCGACATCCGGGCCGGGGCGATGGAGGCCTGCCGCATCTACGAAGAGCTGGTCAACGAAGGGGCGAAGATGGGCTACCTCGATCTCGGCGGCGGCCTCGCCGTCGATTACGACGGCTCCAACACCAATTTCCACTCCAGCCGCAATTACTCGATCGAGGAGTACTGCAGCGACATCGTCGAGTCGATCATCACCGTGCTGTCGCGCAACAACATTCCCCACCCGACGATCATCACCGAATCTGGCCGGGCCATCGTCGCCTACTATTCGGTGCTGCTCTTCAACATCCTCGACGTGTCCTCATTCCTGCCGCCGCCGATCCCCGAGCAGCTGCCCAAGTCGACCAACGACCTGCTCGAAAACCTGATGATCGCCTACGACATGGTGTCGCCGAAGAACATCCAGGAATGCCTCAACGACGCCCTGTTCTACCGGACCCAGGCCCGTCAGCTGTTCAAGCACGGCCAGATCACCATCCGCGAACGCGCCCTGGCCGAAAACCTGGCGCAGCACACCCTGATCAAGATCTCCAAACTCTCGCGGGACATGGAACACATCCCCAAAGAGATCAAGGAGATCAACAAGCTGGTCTACGACATCTATTACGGCAACTTCAGCCTGTTCCAGTCGTTGCCGGACGTCTGGGCGATCAACCAGATCCTGCCGGTGATGCCGATCCACCGCCTGACCGAGCCGCCGTCCCGTTCGGCGATCATCTCCGACATCACCTGCGACTGCGACGGCAAGATCGACTCGTTCCCGGACTATTCCCACGAAAAGAACAGCATCATGCTCCATGACCTCAGGGAAGACGAGGAATACTATATCGGCGTCTTTCTGGTCGGGGCCTACCAGGAAACCCTCGGCGACCTGCACAACCTTTTCGGCGACACCAACGTGGTGTCGATCCACGTCAACGAGGACGGCAGCTACAAGTTCCTGCGGGAACTCGAGGGCGATTCGGTGGCGGATGTCCTGTCCTACGTCGAGTACGATGTCAAGTCGCTGAAGAAACGCCTCAAGCACATCGCCGAGGACGCCATCCACAAGGGCCTGATCACCACCAAGGAACGTAAATCGATCCTGGCCGAGTTCGATGAGGGCCTGCGAGGCTATACCTATTACGAAAAGGAATGATGTCTTCCCGATTCCCGACCATCATTTTCCAGAGGAGGAGACCATGTCACGGATACTGATCATAGGGGCCGGCGGTGTCGGCAACGTCGTCGCCAAGAAATGCGCCCAGCATCCCGAGGTCTTTGCCGAGATCTTCCTGGCCAGCCGTACAAGGGCCAAGTGCGATGCCATCGCCGCCGAGATCAAGCAACTGTATAACGTCACGGTGCAAACCGCCCAGGTGGATGCCGACAGCGTCACCGAACTGGTGATCCTGCTGCGGGAGATCAAGCCCCGGCTGGTGATCAACGTCGCCCTGCCCTACCAGGATCTGGCCATCATGGATGCCTGCCTGGAATGCGGCGTCCATTACCTCGACACTGCCAATTACGAGCCGCCCGATACCGCCCATTTCGAGTACAGCTGGCAGTGGGCCTACCAGGACCGGTTCCGGGAAAAAGGCCTGATGGCAGTGCTCGGCTGCGGCTTCGACCCGGGGGTCACCAACATCTTCTGCGCCTGGGCCCAGAAACACCACTACGACAGCATCGAGACCATCGACATCCTCGACTGCAACGCCGGTGATCACGGCCACCCCTTCGCCACCAACTTCAACCCCGAGATCAATATCCGCGAAGTCACCCAGGTGGTCCGCCACTGGCAGGACGGGCAGTGGATCGAGACCCCGCCGATCCTCGACGACAACTGCGTCCATTTTTCCTTCGACTACCCCGAGACCGGTCCGCGTGAGAGCTACCTGCTCTACCATGAGGAAATGGAGTCGCTGGTCAAACACATCAGGGGACTCAAGCGCATCCGCTTCTGGATGACCTTCGGCCAGCCCTACCTCACCCACCTCAAGGTGCTGGAGAACGTCGGCATGACCCGGATCGACGAGGTCGACTACGAGGGTCACAAGATCATCCCGCTACGCTTTCTGAAGGCGCTGCTGCCCGACCCCGGTTCGCTCGGCACCAACTACACCGGCAAGGCGGTGATCGGCTGCGTCTTCAAAGGTATCAAGGACGGCAAGGAAAGCCGCAAATACATCTACAACGTCTGCGACCATGCCGAGGCCTATCGCGAGGTCCAGGCCCAGGCCGTTTCCTACACCACCGGCGTGCCGGCGATGATCGGGGCGATGATGATGGTGACCGGCGAGTGGCAGGGGGCCGGGGTCTACAACGTAGAACAGCTCGATCCCGACCGCTTCATGGACTGTCTGAACAGGTACGGTCTGCCCTGGCAGATCGTCGATTTCGACGGCCAGCTGCCGGACTGATCCCCGATGGTGAGACCTCAGGACAACAGGCTGCGGCACGACTTTCCGCCGGCCTTCACCGACCGGGTGGAGACGCCCTGCTACCTGCTCAGCGAGGACGTCATCGCCGCCAACTGCCGGATTCTCGAGACAGTGCAGCAGCGGACCGGGGCGAAGATCCTGCTGGCGCTGAAGGCCTTCGCCCTGCCGGCCCTCTTCCCGCTGATCGCCCGCAGCCTGCAAGGGGTCTGCGCCAGCGGGCCGATCGAGGCCCAGCTCGGGCTGGAGGAATTCGGCCGCGAGGTCCACACCTACGCCCCGGCTTACACGGCAGGTCAGATGGAGAGGGTGATCCGCTACTCGGATCATATCCTCTTCAACTCGGTGGCCCAGTGGCACCGGCACCGGGATTCCATTGCCGCCAGCGGCAGGGCGATCGAGGTCGGCCTGCGGGTCAATCCCGGCCGCTCCGAGGTCGAAGTCGATCTCTACAACCCCTGCCTGCCGGGATCGCGTTTCGGCATCCTGGCAGAGGATCTCGACGGCGTCGACCTGGCCGGCATCGCCGGACTGCATTTCCACGCCCTCTGCGAGCAGGGGGCCGATGTGCTGGTGCGGGTGCTGGACAGCTTCGAAAAAGGATTCGGCCGCATCCTGCCCCCTCTGAAATGGGTGAATTTCGGCGGCGGCCACCACATCACCCGCGACGACTACGACCTCGACCTGCTCTGCCAAACCATTGCCGGCTTCAGGAAGCGGCACGGCAACATCGAGGTGTATCTCGAACCGGGCGAGGCGGTGGTGCTGCACGGAGGGGTCTTCGTCACCACCGTCCTCGACACTATCCGTAACGGTATGGACATCGCCATCCTCGACTGCTCGGCCGAAACCCACATGCCCGACGTGCTGGCCATGCCCTACCGGCCGCATATCCTCGGTGCCGCGGGTCCCGGCGAACTGCCCCACACGTACCGGCTCGGCGGCATCTCCTGCCTGGCAGGAGACATCATCGGCGACTATTCCTTCGCCAGCCCGCTTACCCCCGGCGACAGGCTGGTTTTGGCCGACATGGCCCTCTACTCCTTTGTCAAGAACACCACCTTCAACGGGGTCGAGCTGCCGTCACTCTATACCTTCAGCCGGGAAAAGGACTCCCTCTCGCTGCAGCGAAAATTCGGCTATGCCGACTACCGGAACCGACTGGCATGAGTGGCACCGGCACAGCTCTCAATTTCCACGGCAGCGACGTTTCCCCCTCTCCACCGGAAACCGCACTCTTTCACGTCATCCCGGTCCCCTATGAGGAGTCGGTGTCCTACGGCACCGGCACAGCGGACGGGCCACAGGCCATCCTCGAGGCCTCGGCCCAGCTCGAACTCTTCGATGGCCGACTGATCCCCGCCAATTACGGCATCCACACCGCCGCGCCGATCGATTGCACCGGCCCCCCGTCAACGGTCCTCGGCCGGATCGAGGAGGTCGTGGACCGTTGCCTTTCCCTGGGCAAGCTGCCCGTGGTGCTGGGCGGCGAGCACACCGTCACTGCCGGCGTCATCCCGGCCATGACTCGTCACCACGACCGTTTCGGGGTGATCCAGTTCGACGCCCATGCCGACCTGCGCGACAGCTACCAGGGTTCGCTCTTCAGCCATGCCTGCGTGATGCGGCGGATCGCCGAGAAAAACATCCCCATCCTCCAGATCGGGACCCGCAGCTATTGTCTGGAGGAGCAGCAATACCGCAGAGATCGCGCCATCCCCTGCTACGACGCCGAGTCAATCTGGCGCCGGGGTATCGATGCGGTCACCTTGCCGGTTGATTTCCCCGACAAGATCTATGTCACCTTCGACGTCGACGGCCTCGACGCGTCAGTCATGCCGGCAACGGGCACCCCGGTGCCCGGCGGTCTCAGCTGGTACCAGGCGATGTGGCTGATTGAGAGAATCATGGAGAAGAGGGTCTGCATCGGCTTCGACGTGGTCGAGTTCGCCCCCCTGGCCGGCATGCACGGAGCGGCTTTCACGGCCGCCCAGCTCGTCTACAACATCATGGGGTACCTGGTCGGCAGCCCCCTGAACAGAAGCTATCGGCAGCTGCCGGACTGCGAACTTCGCCCCTGACCGGCACGTTCGCCGGCATCGCGCTGGATAAGCACCACGCCGAGGGCAAACGACCCGAAAAGAATCCAGACATCGGCCAGATTGAAGATGCCGGTGCGGAAGCCGCCAAGACCGATATTGAGAAAATCGATCACCCGCCCGTCGTTGACCAGCCGGTCGACGAGATTGCTCAGCCCGCCCCCGAGAACAAGAATCGCCAGAATCGCCGTCGAAAGCCGCAATGCCGTTGACCACAGGATGCCGATCAGGCCGGGAACAACCAGACCCGCCACGCCGCAGGTCAGCAGTAGAAACCGGAAGTTTTCGGGCAGGCCTCCGAGCAGACCGAGAAAGCCGCCGCTGTTCTCGACATAGGACAGACGCAGGGTATCGCACAAGAAGGACAAGGACCCGGCAGGCGCGAGATACCTCGCCGCCAGCCACTTGGTCAGCTGGTCGCTGCCGATGCAGGCCAGCAGGATGGGGATAAGACAGGCGGCCCTGGACAGCCGCACGCCCATCAAGGCTCGAGGCGTCATCGGGAGGGCGGGATCAATCGCCGACCGCCTTCCGCACGATCTCCCGGTCGAAATAGTTCACCTCCATGCCGGCATCGACGACAATGGCCTGGGCATTGATACCGGAGGACCGCCGGGACAGCAGGAAGGCTGCCGTATTGGCCACTTCCTCGGTAGCCAGCGCCTGCTTGCGGGGAATCACTTTTTCGGCGAAGAGGTAGCTGTCGACGTATCCCGGGATTCCGGCAGAGGCCGAGGTCTTGAGCAGGCCCGGGGCCACGGCATTGAAGCGGATGCGGGAAAAGGCGGAGAAGCTCTTGGCGAGAAAGCAGAGCGACGAGTTCAGCGCTGCCTTGATCGGCGCCATATAGCCGTAATTTTCGGCGGCCATCCTCGTCGTTGAAATCGAGATGGTCACCATCGATGCGTCGCTATCAAGCAGGTCTTTGAAGTGATCGGCAATACTGACAAAGGAAAAACAGGAGATGTCGACGGCCTGGAGAAAATCCTTTTTCAGCGTCTGGTGAAAGGGTTTGAAGCCGTCCGAGTAGTTGGCAAAGGCGATGGAATGGACGATGCCGTCCAGACGCCCTCCCTGCGCCGCATCGATCGCCGTAGCGATCTCGCCGCTCACCCGCTCGATATTGGCTTCCTCCTCGACGTCGCAGAGAAACACCTGTGCTTCCGGGAACAGTTTGCGGGCCGTTGCCCGCCGTTCTTCCGAGCGCACGACATGGATGACCTCGGCGCCCTCAGCCGTAAGTACCCTGGCGATGGCACAGGCCACCGATTTTTTGTTGGCCAGACCGAAGACCACGAAACGTTTGCCTTCCAGCTCGAGAAAACCCATAGTCGCCCAATCACGGTAGATATTTGATATAACCCGTTTGTTGTCGGCAACAGGATACACTACCAGGTTGAGGGAGACAAGGCGCAACTCCCCCCGGGATTCCACCACCGGCCCGCACGTCTGCCGCAACCGGTGTTTTCCGTTGTCGTATGGCATCGGAGTAAGGTATATGAACGGCAGACAGAAGACAGCGGCCGGATTGGCACCGACCGGCGCAGATCACCTCACTGGATGCAGCCCAATCACCATGCAGAAGTATGTTATCGGTATCGACACCGGCGGCACCTTCACCGATGCCGTCCTGATGGATGTCGAATCCGGCAGAATCATCTCCTCCGCCAAGAAACCGACCACCCATTACCGTCTGGCCGAGGGCACCGGCGCGGCCCTGGCCGCACTGCTGGAGCAGGCGGCAGTACCACCCGCCGAAATCAGTGCGGTGGCCGTTTCCTCTACCCTTGCCACCAACAGCGTCGTTGAAAACAAAGGGGCCCGGGTGGCCCTCTTCGTCATCGGCTATGTCAAGCACTTCAAACTGCCGGTCAAGGCGGTGATTTTCGTCAAGGGCGGGCACACCATCATGGGCGAGGAGGAAGAGCCGCTCGAACTCGACTATCTGGTCAACCTGCTCCACAGCCTGAAGGATGAAGTCGATGCCTACGGCGTCTGCGCGGCGATGTCGATGGTCAACCCCACCCATGAAATGGTGGCGGAAAAGGCGATCGCGATGATTGACCCCAAACCGGTCTTCTGCTCGCACCGCATCAGCCAGGTGGCGGGGATGCAGGAGCGGGCGGCGACGGCCGGGCTGCACGCCAAACTGATGCCGATCATGCAGGAGTATGTCGCCGGGGTGCAGACGGCGATGGCGGCCCATGGTCTCACCTGTCCGATGATGATCATCGGCGGCAACGGCCGTACCATTTCAGCCGAAGACGCCGTGGAACAGGCGGGAACGACGGTAGCCAGCGGTCCCGCCTGTACGGCCTGCTTCGGGGCACACCAGACAGGTGGCAGCGCCCTGGTCGTCGATGTCGGCGGTACCACCACCGATATCGCGATGATCGAGGATGGCCGGCCGCTGATGGCGGCTGAAGGCTGCAAGATCGGCCAGTGGCGGACCCATGTCGAGGCCATCGACATGAGTACCGGAGGCATCGGCGGCGACTCGCACGTCCATATCAGTGCCAAGGGGGCGATCTCCATCGGCCCAGCCCGCGTCATCCCCCTGTCCATGGCGGAGGGCATCCCCCCGGTTGCCGAATGGCTGGGCCGGGAAGACCGGAGCAGACTGGTCATCTATCGCCGCGGACCCACCGTCCGGGATGACAACAAGCTGACGGCCTTCCTCCGCACCCGGGGACAGGCCACCCCTGAGCAGATCCGCCAGGCCACCGGTCTCAGCGGCGTCACCCTCGAGCGGGACCTCGAACGGCTGGAACGAAGGCAACTGACTGACGAATGCGGTTTCACCCCGACCGACGCGCTGCATGTCCTCGATCGCATCAGCCTCGGGAACCGCGACAGAGCCCTGGCCGGAGCCACGGTGCTGGCCGCGGCGGCAGCAATGGCAGTGGAAGACTTCTGCCATCTGGTAATCAGGAAGACAGAAGAGCAGATAGAGAATCTCGTCATCGACCACCTCGTCCAGCACTACTGGGGCAATTCGCTGGCCAGCTTCATCCCGGCCCGCGACGACCATCCCGTGCTCAGGGTGGCTTTCTCGCTGAAAATCCCCCTGATCGGCATCGGCGCCGCTGCCAGATATTTCCTGCCGGCCGTCGCTGCCCGGCTCGCCACCACGGTTTCCTTCCCGCCATGCAGCGAGGTGGGCAATGCCGTCGGCGCAGCCATTCTCTGCCGAAAGGCGCTGGCTGATCGAGGAGAAGACACGCCGTGCCCACCTTCTTCTCCGGAAAGACCATGAAGAAAGTCAACGTTGACAATCCAGCTGGCGTCAGGCGATTTGTCCGCGATATCCTTGGCTGTGGCTGCCCGGAGGAGGTTTTCGACGAGCTGGTCCTGGCTGAGGAGACGATCGCTGACGGCAGCACGGCCACCAGGACGCTGCTCGTCGGCAACCGGCTGCTGGTCGTGCTGCTCTGCTGCAGGGACTGGGATAGTCTGAGCGGCATCCTGCCGCAACTGGTCAGCCACTACCGGCAGGAACGGGATGAGAGGGGTTTGAACCGGGTGCGAATTGTTGTCGCTTGCGACCAGCCGGCAGCACTGCAGCCAGCCGCCTCGCTTTGTTTCGCCGGCCTGCCGGGGGTCGACGAACGGATGCACCTCCATATCCTCGCGCCGGCCGATCTCGCCGGAGTCGCATGAGCGGCCGCAAGCCTCAACCGCACTGTCCCTTCTGCCACGGCAGCGGCCAGATATCCACATTCAAAGGAGTGAGCCGCTTTCTGCTGACTGTCGAAGAATGCCCAAACTGTTGCGGTACCGGTCATGAAACAGCCGGCGCGAAGAAAAAGCCAGCCCCTCGGCCACAACGGAAGAAACGCCATGACAGCTGACATCTCCGCCTGAGCCTCTTCTAATGGACTTTCCCGCTCTGTTCTCTCCGCCGTTTGGCCTGGCTTCCCTGTTCGGTCTCAGCTTCCTCGCCTCAACCGTTATCCCGCTCGGTTCGGAATGGCTCCTGGTCATGCTGCTTCTTCAGGGACATCCTGCCATTGCGGCGGTTACCGTCGCCACCCTCGGCAACACGCTCGGAGCCTGCACCACCTATCTGATCGGAGCCCTCGGCTCCGGATTTCTCACCCACAGAATCCTGCGACTCTCCGAACCGGAACTCGAAAGGAGCAGACGCATCTACCAGCGGTTTGGCGTCTGGTCGCTGCTGTTCACCTGGATCCCGGTGATCGGCGACCCTCTCTGCCTCCTTGCCGGAGCCATGCGGTCCTCCCTGCCCCTGTTTCTTGTACTTGTTCCGATCGGCAAGGCCTGCCGGTATGCTGTCCTTGCCCTGATCACCCGACAGGGGATGCCCTGAATCGAAAATCATCCCGCCGCAGGGATGACAACATGAGGATAGACCTTATGGTTGATCAATGTCATGCCAATCCATCTGTCTCGAGAACAACAATGAAAGAAGCGACATACCTGACAATCATCGATGAATTCGACCGCTGGGCGGGGCAGTACGGCCGTATCTGCACCAGGGGCTGCAGTTGCTGCTGCACCGGCAGTGTCACCATCACCGCTCTGGAAGGGGAGAGGATCCTCGACTTCGCAGTCAAGAACGGCATGGAGCAGTGGCTGGCGGATCGTTTGCGGCAACCGGTGCAGACCCGGCGACTGCGCATGACCACCAACGAGTTCGCCCGCGCCTGCCTGAGCGGCCAGGAAGCCGCTCCCGGCACCTGCGAAAAGCTGACCCCCTGTCCCTTCCTTGCAGACGATATCTGCCGGGTCTATCCGGTGCGCCCGTTTTCCTGCCGCTGTTTCATCTCGATCAGCCGGTGTTCGGCAACGCGGCCGGCGCAGGTCGACCAGCTCTACCTCTCCGCCAGCACCGCCGTCCTCCAGCTGATCGAACACCTCGGCCAGAAACAATACTGGGGCATCATGACCGACGTGCTGTTGTCGCTGCTGGATATCTCGACCTACCAGGGGATAGCGACAGCCCTTGCCGACCCGGCGAGGGTAATGGAAGGACGGCTCCGCACCCTCACCGCCCGGCCACTTCCCGGCTTCCTGTTCACCGAGGAGGAGGGGCAGCACCTGCAACCGCTGCTGCACGCCATCTTCAGCTCCCGGATTGGCAGCGTCAGCGTTGAGGACGTTCTCAACGGCAGGATCCCACCCGAGAACGGGCCGGGAGCTCAGACAATATGAGCGGAAACACACCAACCACCGCAGAGAGCGAGCAGATCACCATCCTGCTGCCGGCGGGCCGGCTTCCGCGGGCGATCCTGGCTGAAGTCAACGCACTGGCTGCGCGGCATGGCTTTGCGATCTACCTCACCACATTGCAGAACCTGCGTCTGCTCGACGTCCCGCGATCGGCCGCCGTGGAGATCAGGGAGCGCCTCGCCGCCCTTGGCGCCGAGTTCAAAGCCGCCGGCAGGTTCCCGGTTCCCCGGATCTGTATCGGCAGTCCCTATTGCAGCCTTGGACGTATCGACACGAAGGCGCTGAGCGACACGATCCAGGAACGTTTTTCCGGACGGGCAAAGACCAAGGCCAAACTGAAAATCGCCATCTCCGGCTGTATCCTCAGCTGTTCCGGGACCCGAACCAGCGACATCGGCGTCGTCGCCGCCAGGCACGGCTACGACGTCTATGCCGGCGGCAAGGGAGGCCCGGCACCGAAGATCGGCAGGAGGATCCTCAAGGAGGGGACAGAGGAGGAGGTGCTCGCGGCCATCGCGACCCTGATCGATTTCCACGATCGCCGGACCACCAGTAAACAACGGATGGCCAAACTGATCGACGATCCCGGGTTTCCTTTTGCCGAAGTCTGAACAGTTGGGCAGCACCCTCTTCCAGGCAACTGACCGGCCTTACCAACGCGATGCCTGTCATTTACAGGGAGCATATTTTCTCCGCGGCTTCAGGCATTTTTTATTCCAAAAAGCAGGTGCCATTGCTATAGTGGCGGCATGAAAACACCACAGACAAGTAAACGGACCAAGTTCATTTTCGTCACCGGCGGCGTTCTTTCCTCGCTCGGCAAGGGGCTCGCCGCAGCCACTATCGGTGCATTGCTGGAAAGCCGGGGACTCACCGTTACCTTCCAGAAACTCGACCCGTATATCAACGTCGATCCCGGAACGATGAACCCGTTCCAGCATGGCGAGGTGTACGTCACCGACGACGGCGCCGAAACCGATCTCGACATGGGGCACTACGAACGCTTCACCAATGCCGTCATGTCCCAGAAGAACAACTATACCTCCGGCCGCATCTATTACTCGGTCATCACCAAGGAGCGCCGCGGCGAATATCTGGGGGGGACGGTTCAGGTCATCCCCCATATCACCGATGAAATCAAATCGGCGATCCTCCAGCTTGACGGCAGCGCCGATGTCGCCATCATCGAAATCGGCGGCACGGTGGGCGATATCGAAGGCCTGCCGTTCATCGAGGCGATCCGCCAGCTCCGCGGCGACCTCGGCCGGGAGTATTCGCTGTATATCCACCTGACCCTGGTCCCCTATATAAAAACGGCCGGTGAAGTGAAGACCAAGCCAACCCAGCATTCGGTGCGGGAACTGCGGGCGGACGGCATCCAGCCGGACATACTCGTCTGCCGCACCGAGGTGCCTCTCGAGGACGGCCTGAAGGCCAAGATCGCCCTGTTCTGCAACGTCCCGAAGGATGCGGTCATCACCGCCATCGATGTCGAGACCATCTACGAACTGCCCCTCTACCTGCATCGCGAAGGCCTGGACAGCAAGATCCTCGAACTGCTCAATGTCTGGACCGGTCAACCCAATATCAAGCCATGGGAAGACCTTGTCCATACCATCAAGCATCCGAAGAACGAGGTAACGATCGCCATCACCGGCAAATACGTCGAGCTCACCGAATCCTACAAGAGCCTGCACGAGGCCCTGATCCACGGCGGCCTGGCCAATGGCACCAAGGTCAAGCTCCGATATATCAGCGCGGAAGACCTCGAAGAGAAGGACCCGGCCGACCTGCTCGACGGCTGCGACGGCATTCTCGTTCCCGGAGGATTTGGCAAACGCGGTGCAGAAGGCAAGATCAGGGCCATAACCCACGCCCGGATCAACAAGATCCCCTTCTTCGGCATATGTCTCGGTATGCAGCTGGCCGTCGTCGAGTTCTCCCGCAACATCGCCGGCCTTGAAGGAGCCAACTCCACCGAGCTGAACTTCACCACCCCTCATCCGGTCATCTACCTGATCAAGGAGTGGTTCGACTACCGCACCAATCAGATGCAGGTGCGCGACGAAACCTCCGACATGGGCGGCACTCTGCGCCTCGGCGCCTACCCCTGCATCCTGGCGGAAGACACCCATGCGGCCCGTGCATACAGGCAGGCGGAAATTTCCGAGAGGCACCGTCACCGCTTCGAGTTCAACAACATCTACCGGGAAAAACTCGAGGCCTGCGGTCTGGTCGTCTCCGGGGTCTCACCTGACAACAATCTCGTCGAAATCATCGAGATCCAGGATCATCCATGGTTCCTCGGCTGCCAGTTTCATCCCGAGTTCAAGTCGAAGCCGATGCACCCCCATCCCCTGTTCCGCGATTTCATCAGTGCGGCCCTGACCAAGAAGCAGAATGGCTGAACTGCAGATAGACCCTGTCGCCATCGATCACCCGGCAGGTGTGCCAATCCTGGTCGGCAGCAGCCAGCCACTGTTGCTCATCGGCGGCCCGTGCGCCCTCGAATCGGAAGAAATCGCCCGCCTGGTCGCCGGGACGCTGAAGGAAATCTGTTGCCGGCTCGGCATCAGCTATGTCTTCAAGGCATCGTTCGACAAGGCCAATCGCACGTCACTCTCGTCCTATCGCGGTCCTGGCCTGAAAGAAGGTCTGGCCATCCTTGCCCGGATCAGAAATGAGTTCGCAGTCCCGGTGATTTCCGATGTCCACGAGGTATCGCAGGTCGAGGCAGCCGCCGAAGTCCTCGATATTCTGCAGATCCCGGCTTTTCTCTGCCGGCAGACCGATCTCCTCGTTGCCGCGGCCCGGACCGGTAAACCGGTCAATATCAAGAAAGGTCAGTTCGTCTCCCCCTGGGACATGGCAAACGCTGTCAACAAAGTGCGGGGAGCGGGCAGTCGCCGAATCATGCTGGTCGAACGCGGCGCCTCTTTCGGTTATAACAATCTGGTCGTTGACATGCGGTCGCTGCCGGTGATGCGCGCCTTGGGCTGTCCGGTCATCTACGACGCCACCCATTCAGTCCAGCTTCCCGGCGGTGCCGGCGGCTCCTCGGGTGGCCAGAGGGAGTTCATCGTCCCGCTGGCCAGGGCGGCGATGGCGATCGGTATCGACGGCCTGTTCATGGAAATCCATCCCCAGCCGGAAAAGGCCCTCTGCGATGGACCAAATTCCCTCCCCCTCGACGGGATCGAGCCAATCCTCACCCAGCTTCTACGGATTCGGGCTGCCCTGTGACATCAGGATAATCCAGACGACAATGACCGATTCATGCTCCACCGCCAGCCCCTGTCCCTACCCGTCCGACTGCGAGGTCATGGAAGGCTACCGGACAATTGCCCGTGATCGGCGCCAGCAGCCGGGCCCGGCCGGCGAAAACCGGATAGTGATGGAAAAGGCAAAAGATATCAAGATCATACTTCTTGATGTTGACGGCGTTATGACCGATGGCACTATTCACTACACCGGCAACGGGGCAGAAGGGAAGAGTTTCAACACCCAGGACGGTTTCGGTCTCAGGCTTCTCCGGGAAGCAGGTATCGATACCGGTCTGATCACTTCCCGGAGCTCTGAGGCCGTCTCTCGCCGCGCCGAGGAATTGAACATGTGCCATGCCTACCAGGGATCTTCAAACAAGCTGGCAACATTTCAGGAAATACTCAAAAATACCGGCTATAAGCCCTTTCAGGTCGCCTATATGGGAGACGACTGGCTTGACCTCTGCCTCCTGACCCGGGTCGGCCTGGCGCTGGCGCCGGCGAATGCCGTCGCCGCGGTGAAGGATGCTGTGCATTACGTGACTGCACACCAGGGCGGGGCGGGCGCAGTCCGTGAGGCCTGTGAGGTTATCCTGGAAGGGAAGGGGCTTCTCAATGAAATGCTGCAGCGATACCTGAGCCGATGATCAACCAGCGCAACATAATCTGGCTCATCCCCCTGGCCCTGCTGATCACCTTTCCGCTCTGGAGGCTGCCGCTGGGCGCCTTCCTCACCCCCCGCGGTGGCTATGACCCTGCCTATGCCAATCTGGATGCCGATACCCACAACTTCACCATGGACAAGGTCCGGATCCAGCAGATCCACAGCGGGAAGAAATCAGCGGAAATACGGGCGGAAAGCGCCCGAACTGGCGACAAGCCGGATGAATACATCATGACCAAGGTGGATACCGACGTGTACGACAACGACGGGGAGATCACCAATATTACCGCCGACCGCGGCATCTACAACGTCGAAACCAAGCAGCTGACCCTGATCGACAACGTTGTCATTCTCAAGAGCAAGGACCAGCAAAGCCTATATACCGACCTTCTCTATTACGACGATGAGAAACGAACGGTCTGGTGTCCGGGACCGACCAGGATGGTGGCAGAAGACGCAGAGATCCGCGGCGGCAACCTCCGGTACGAGGTTGAAAGCGGCCAGTACGAAATAGGCGGCCGGGTGCATTGCCTTATCGAAGGCTTCAGCCAGCCTTGATCCGCTCGCAACTCAGCACGAAAAATCCTCCCCCCTGGACCTGCCAGCGGATATTGACATCCCAGAGCATCATCCCGAACTCTCTGCCATCCCCCTTCTGACTGGGCGGGCGCGGATCCTGCCGCAGGATCTGCCAAATCAGGCCGAGCAGATCTCGCCCCGACTCGCTCTGATACGACTGAATAAAGACTTTGGCCTGGTCGCTGAAACCGACTTCCACCGGTTCCCGCATCTCCGTTGTAAAAGCGCTGCCGGCGGCGTCGGCTATGCTGTCGCTGTAGGGGAGATAGGGCTTGATATCGAATACCGGGGTCTGGTCCAGCACATCGATTCCTTCCAGATCGAGAAAGATTTTCTTGCCGCAGTTGCGGATCGCTACCAGCCTGACCACCGACATGCCGAGAAAATTCGGCCGGTGCGGGCTGCGGCTGGCGAAAACCCCCACCCGCTTCTGACCACCGAGCCCGGGTGGCCTGACGGTACTTCTCCACCCCTCGGAAATGGTACCGTGAAAGAGAAAATGGATCCAGATGTGGGAATACCGGTCGAGACCGACGAACATCTCCGGCCGGTCATAGGGAGGAAGCATCTCCAGCGTCCCCACGGATTTCGTGACTAGACCCGGCTGCCGTGGAATACCGAATTTTTCGGCAAAACAGGAATGGATGCGGGCGATCGGAACAATGTTCCAGGCTGCCCCGGCATCGGCTCCCAGCTCAGCTGGCATTCTGCCAGCCGTATTCCGGTTTCGGGCGAACAGCCAGCCCACGGAATCTTCTCGACATGGTCCGGTAGGTCCAGAAGGCGCTGCCGGGAATAAAATTGAAGGCCCAGGCCGACTCGTCATTCTTGATTTCACAGCTCCAGACGTCGGTCGGTTCGATGCCGAACAGGGGGCTGATTTGATGTTTTCTGATATTCTTCCTGTACAGCCCGCCTAACTGCTCCAAGGTCGGCAGCCCCCAAGCCTTTCCTCTGCAGTTCAGTCCGTCAACCCAGGCCTGAGCTTCATTCCAACTGGTGTCACGATCAGGGCCCACCATCCATTCGAGCCTGCTGTAACAATCGCAGATCAGCCCGTTTGCATAGGCCACATAGCGCCCATCCCTGGCAACGATTTCCGGTGGTCGCAGCAAGGTGAGATCATATATCCGGCTTGAAGCACCCTCCTGCGGATCCGGTGCATTGTACAGCGATTGCGGTAATTGAACAGGCTGTTCCATCATGTCCTCGGCAGAAATGAGTCACCCTGATTTTCGCCAGCATTACCGTTTCTATCGGTCCATGATATCGATACTTTACATTTTTATCGAGATGCGACTGAAAAACTGTGCACTGATTGCCTGTTGCTTTTCTTGCCGTCTCAGCTCTGGTACCGTTTTCCAGCCCGAAAACCCTCTTCAGGCTGGCCATTCATCAAGCCGAAACGGCCGCCCTGTCACTATAACGGCTCAATCCCCCGAGGGCACGACGACCCGATCGGGATCGTTGGGAGCGTCGACAACCTGCCATTCCTGCTCCTGATGATCGAAATCGGCTATCTTCCCGATATCCATCTTGAGGTATCTGCCCTTGCCCTCAATGGCCACAGTGCCGTCTTCAAGTATGATTTCACCGGTCCCCTCGAAGCTCCTCTTGCCGTCACTGACGATCCTTCCTATCACCCTGACCTCGCGATCTATCGGCACCGGCTTGCGCAGCTTCATCGAGAAATCTACCGTCACCCCCCAGATATTGTCGGAATAGGCTACCATGATCGCCCTGCCGATGGTTTCGTCAAGAATGGTTGCCGCAAGTCCCCCATGCAGACGGCCGGGATATCCCTGATGCTCGCTGGCAGGCTGGAATATCGCCATCAATTCGCCATTCTCCAGTTCATAGAAACGGCTCTTCAAACCGAAGGCGTTTTTCAAGCCGCACACAAAACACATCTTCGAGTTCGGCTGTTTTTTCCTTACGTTGAGTTCCATTATCGTCATACCCCCTCTATTTCCCCAAAGAATGCCTCGGGGTGGAACACGCCTGTGTATCCACCCGGCGTATTCCCGTCCATGTTCGACATTCATCAAACCAACGCCATCTCCATTTCATGGCAGCGTCGGTGGCCCCTTGGCCAGCATTTCAGCGATGGTCATCCTGATTTTGGGGCACCGGTCTCGAAGATCCAGCACCAGTTCATTTTCCAGCAGTGCCAGTTGCCGGAGCAGAGGCGTGCGCTCGACCATGGGGATCGTCCCCGCCTCGGATTCGCGCTCACTGGTGATTTTCTGGCAGCGAAAACAGCCGGGAAAGGTCAGGCGCCTGCCGTCGGGCCTCGTCATCGTCGCCGGCACCCCATGGGTCCTGCAGACCAGAAGCCTGAATGGATACAGGACGCACAGCCCTTCCTCGTTGAGCGGACACATCATCACCGGTCGCCGCTCCTGGGCCAGCTCATCCGCATATTGCCGGACAACCCGGTGGGCCCGGTCGAGAATTTCCTGCTGTTTCTGGAGCGGCAGCTGCCGCATTCCCTGCCACAGATAGATCCATTCAACGTAGGTGTAATGGAGGAAATAGGAGTCACAGCAATTATCCGGGCAGCCCTTGCAACTGAATTCCAGCCGGCGGGCCACTTCATCGTATTCCTCCTCCATGGCCTGATAGATTTTCTTCAGACGCTCGGTCAGTTTCTCCGGCAGGGTCAACTCTCTCATCGCTCTTCCTCCAGGCACTGAACCCTGTAGATCCGGATTACCGGGTGGGAATCGCGCCAGGCAGTGTCTTTCAGACCCGCTTTCCGGCAAAGATTTCCGAGAAAATCCTCTGGCTGTGGCAGCTGCTGCCATACCTGGGGCAAAAATGTCGCCCTGGCGCTGCCGATAGTGAGAATGACTCCGTCCAGCCCGGGATGGAGTTTGGCCAGGAGGTCGTCGGCATCGCTGTAATCCAGGGGAATTGACGGACCGAGTATCGAGATGTCTATATGGATATCGTCGAACTCCTCCGCCCTTACCGGCGCAAAACGATAATCGTTGAACGCAGCGTTGAGGGCATTATCCCTGACTCCTTGCCAGAGCGTGCCCACCGGCTCCAGATTGCCAATGCAGCCACGCAGCTGACCTTGTTTTCTCAAGGTGACAAATGCGGCACGCCGCTCCTCCAGGTCAGGATCTTCCGACTGACTCTTCGGCATGTCACCAAGACCGAGTCGTGAGGCGATGGTCTGCCGGGCGAGCCTGAGCAGAGTTTTCCCCTGTTCAGCAGTGAGTTCCATCCGAGACCCTCCACTCAACACCGAGCATCATGCAATTGATCCCGCTGCCGATCCCCAACAGGGCAGCCTTCTCTCCGGGGACATAGATCCCCTGCTCGATCGCCATGGCCATGGTGATCGGAGCAGAAACCGATCCGACATTTCCCAGCGTCTCCAGCGTCTCGAAATTTCGCCTACTGTCGAGTCCGAGTCGTTCGAACAGCAGGCGTGCATGCGCAGTGCCGACCTGGTGGCAGAAAAAGCAGTCGATATCGTCCCTCCCCCAGCCAGGGGAACTGGCGAACTGTTCCCAGGTCTGGCACGCCGTCTCGACGCCACGGTGCATCAACTCTTCGGAATTGGTCTCCATTAAGGTGGTGCGTGCTCCCCGCTGATTGCCGTGACAGAGATCGGAATGGGCGGTGTTGGCCCTCCAGCTGCCATGGACCAGCCGCAAACCTGCATCCGTACTCTCGGCCTTTTTCATCACCAGCGCAATGGCCCCCGAGCCGATGGTCAGCGAAGCGAAGGCTGGCTTGATCGCCTTCCTGCTCAACCCCGTATCCTGAATCAGAGAATTCATTGTTGATTCCAGCAGTTCCTCGGCTGTTTCGCCGGAGACGACAAGGCCATTTCTCACCTGGCCCAGCTCGATCATATTGGCAAGCATCACCATCCCGTCAAGAAATCCCAGGCAGGCATTGGAAATATCGAAGATCAGACAGGCAGCGGGGAGTCCCAGTCCCAGGTGGACAAACGAGGCAGTCGCCGGCTCCATCATATCCCGGGAAACCGAGGTGAATATCAGGCACTCAATGCTCGATGGGTCCCAATTTCCTTTGTCGAGGGCAATTTTTCCGGCCATTGTCGCCGCCTCACTCGGCCGCGTTCCCGGTGGCCAGAGGCGCCTCTCCCGTATCCCCGTCATCAGCTCAAGCCGCCCCGCCGGCAGTTTCAATCGCTGATAAAGAGGGCCAAGACGGTCTTCTATCTCCTGTGAAGAGAGGATTCTTGGGGGAAGCTTATAGCCGAAGGTGTCGAGGCAGACCTGGGTATAGCGCAGCATAAGAAAAGAATTTTGCGGAGGTAAAAGACAGGCCGTTTTCAGGAAATCCAGAAATGGCATGGAGGTATGATCACAACCAGTACTGTGATCGCACCACAATCCAGACGCCTTTCCTCCTATTCGAAGAGGGAAAGCTTCTGATGCAGTTCGGTGCCGGTTATTGGCCTCTGCAGGTACGCATCGAGTCCGTTCTCAAGCAGCTTCTTCCCCTCTTCCGGTTCAAGGCTGCCGATTCCGAGGATGTAAGAATGCCTTCCGGAGTAGTCTTCAAGTTTTCTTATTATTTTAGCGATTTCTACGCTATCCCCCTGAGACATCTGGGTATCCAGCAGAATCAGGTCAAAATTGGTGAGAGACGCCTCGTACATCGCCGACCTGCCGGACTCGGCGATAGTCACATTCCACCCGTTCTCGATCAGGGAGCTGATGATGAAATTCTGGCTCTCCGGGTCGCTGTCGACAATGAGTGCCGAATTGGTCAGGTATTTGACCAGAATATCAATCAGCTCCGACTTCTCGACTGGCTTGGTCAGGTAATCATCCATGCCTGCCTGGAGGCATTTTTCACGATCTCCACGCATCGCCAGGGCAGTCAAAGCAATTATGCATTGATGACCGCCATGCTGCCGTTCATAGTCTCGAATTTTCCGTGTAGCCTCAAGGCCGTCCATTATCGGCATCTGCACATCCATCAGGATGACATCATAATTGCCGCTTTTCGCCTCCCGCACGGCCAGCTGGCCATTTTCAACCGATGTCACCGTCATCCCTGCCTGCCGAAGAATAGTCTCCGTCAGAACCCGGTTGATCGGTTCATCCTCTGCCAGCAGGGCTCTCGCCCCTTTCAAGGCATACACCGATTTCTCTTCGGGAATCTCGAAGGTGCGATCAGTTATGTCCTCAAAGGCGGTGAAGTCGGAAACTTCTTTCACCGGTACGGTAAACCAGAAAGTCGACCCCTTCGACCCGCTCTCCAGACCGATCTCTCCTCCGAACAGTCTGACCAGTTGGGAGGAAATTGTCAGACCGAGACCGACCCCGCCGGTCGCGAGGGCGCTCTCTGTTTCGATTTGCTGGAAGGTGTGGAGGATCTGCTGCCGACGCTCGGGTTTGATGCCGACGCCAGTATCCGTCACCGCAAATTTCAGGATCAGCATGCCGTTGTCATCATAACCGGCATTCGAGACCTTTACCGTGACACTGCCTTTTTTCGTGAACCTGATGGCATTGGCAACCAGATTGGTCAGGATTTGAAAGAGACGGATGGAATCTGTATTGATGAAATACGGTACATCCTTGCCGATTTCGCACAACAAGGAGATATTCTTGTCCCGGGCGGAAAGGTCTTGCAGGTAAAGCTCAAGATCAAGGCTTTCTTTGAGATTGAAATCTTCCAGTTCGAGGGCCAGCCTCCCTGCTTCTATCCGTGAGAAGTCGAGGATGTCATTTACGACATCGAGGAGTCGGTCCACCGACTCGTCGACCATTTCGAGGTATTGGCGCTGCTCCGAACTCAGTTCCGTTTCCAGGACAAGTCCGGTCATCCCCATGATGCCATTCATCGAATTACGCAACTCGTGGCTCATGTTTTCAAGAAACTCGGCTTTCAGCCTGTTCGCGTTTTTGGCCTGGTCGAGGGCAGCCTGCAGGTCCCTGGTCCTTTTCTTTACCTCTTCTTCAAGCAACACATTTTCTATGACTCCGCCAGGCCGTTCTCCACAGAGAATTGATTTTTTCACCTGTTCTCGGAGAAAGGTGTTCGCCTTTTTCTGGGCACTTACCTTATCCTGCAGATCCTGAATCTGCCGCTGAAGTCTCCTTGTCTCTGACACCTGCGACCTCCCCTTGCTCTGGTTCCCTGGACTCCTCAACCTTGTCTGACTGGTTTCAACTTACCAGAATATGCAAAAAGGTACAGAACAAACATTGACTTATGGAGGATGATCAACCAAAAATGGCGGTCTGGGAAATGGCAAATGCGATATTCCAACGGATTTTTTCTCCTTGGGAAAAACTGGAGCAGGACCATGCGGGCCATCCGCTCCCGGGATGACAGGAGGGGAAATTGCTACCGCCCGTATTCCACTATGGCCGACGTCGCTGACCTGATTCTCCCGAGTGGAACTGAATAGTCTCGAGACTCTCCAGCCCTGGCCGCGAATTCAACTGCCCTGGCTATATCCGCCCATCCCGGCTCTCCCATGTTGAGCAGCAGTCCCTTGAGGCTGTGCGCCATCCTGGTCAGGGCGGCCTGTTGTGATTCATCGCCGGTCAGAATCTGCTGCACCGACTCGAAGGTTGCCCGCAATGACTGGGCTGAACTCTTTACCATGAAATCGACCTGCTCCTCATTCAATTTGTAGGTTTGTGAAAAATGACGACGTAATCGTTCGACCGTGACATCCGTCAAATCGAGGTCATCCGAAGACAGCCTCCAGAGCTTGAGAGCATCAGTGTTATCCATAAAAATCCTTCAGAGCGAGAATACAGAGGATTGAGGCGAAAAGGAATGCGCCATATTCCTACTCAATCAAACCGAGGTCGCGGATATGGGTGATCAGCTTTTCCCGATCCAATGGTTTGGTGAGATAGGCCTCGCACTGTCCCTGGCGAAAGGCCTTCATGATATTTTTTGAATCGTCCGCCGCGGTAACCATGATCACCTTGGCCGTATCCAGTCCCCCGATCCCGTGCTGCTCCTCCATCCTGCGGATTTTCTGCAGCGCCTGCTGCCCATCCATGACCGGCATCATGATATCCAGGCAGATCAGATCATAGGGGTCGTTCTCGACCAGTCCCCGCTCCACGGCATTCAGCGCCTCCTGCCCATTGACGGCCACATGGCAGACGCCAAATTCCGAAAGCAAGGTTGAAAGCAGGGATCGAGAGAGAAAATCATCTTCAACTATCAACGTCTTCATCGTTGCTGCTCCTTTCGCGCACGGGAGTAATGATGGATAATCCAGGGATGCCGAATTTCGTTGTCATCTTCTGTTGCATGATAGCATGGACCACTGGGCATGAAAAATTTTCAATAATTATTCCCAAACAGTTAATCAAGTACAAAAAATGTTTTTGATTCCTCTGATCATCACGGCACTTTCCCGGTTATTTCCCAGCAGGTGTGCACCTTCGTGTTCCTGTGGAAATCGTAGGGTATTGTCTCTTCACTGATGTTTTTGACATGAAACTGTTCCGACAACGACGGATCGAGCCTGAAACGCCGGAAATTGGTAGAGAAAAGGAGCAGTCCGCCTAGCGCCAGCCTCTGCATCGCCAGGGTCAGCAACCGAACGTGGTCGCGCTGGATATCGAAAACCCGTTTTTCCTTTTTGGTGTTGGAAAAAGTGGGAGGATCAACAAAAATGAGGTCGTAGAAATCGCGATCCTCCTCGAGCCATTGCAGGCAATCAGCCCTGACCGTTCGGTGGGCGAAACCGGAAAAACCGTTCAATGCCAGATTCATCCTCGTCCACTGCAGATAATTGGCAGAGAGGTCGACAGTGGTCGTGGTCACCGCTCCTCCCATTGCCGCGTGGACCGTCGCCGTACCCGAGTATCCGAAGAGGTTGAGAAATTTCCTCCCCGATGACTCCTTTTCAAGACGCAATCTCACTGGACGATGGTCGAGAAAGAGTCCGGTATCCAGATAACCTGCAAGGTTGACAAGAAACCGGCAACTCCCTTCCCGGATCTCGATCATCCTCGTTTTTCCCTCCTGCTTCCGATACTGCTCGCTCCCCTTCTGGCGCCTCCTGGTCTTGATGAAAATTCTGTCGCGCCGTATCCCGAAAAGGTCTCTGACCCCCTGCAGGGCATGATCAAGCCTGAGTCTGGCCAATTCTGGATCAACCGAGGCCGGTGGTGCATATTCCTGCAGATGCACCCATTTTTCATAGAGGTCGATACTGAAATTGTAATCCGGCAGATCGCGATCGTAGATTCGGTAACAGTTAACCCCTTCTTTCCTGGCCCACTTCTGTATCCTTTTCATATTCTTCCGCAGGCGATTGACAAATTCATCATCGCTTGCCCCAACCGCTTCTGTCATGTTCCAGCAGAATGGCTCATCTTCAGCAGCCGGCACCGCACCTACCAGTAAACGGCAGGCGATATCACCGTTGAACAGCCGGTATTTCTTTTCCCAGGATATGGCAAACGCATCGGTAAGATCCGGACTGGAAAGAAAGAAGGCCAGCCGCCAGCCGGCGAATCTCTCGCGGGCGATCCTGCCGGCGGCCCTGTAGAGCAGCGCCACCTCTTCCTTTTCCGACAGCCGCTCGCCAAAGGGAAGGTTTGACAGCAGCACTCCGTTTCCGCCGGGAGATGCCAGCCTGGCGATCTCTCGCTTTTCAATCCTGATCTGATCCGAGAGTCCGGCCTTATCTATGTTCTTCTTCGCCGCAGCGACCATCGCCGGGTCGGCGTCATAACCGAGGAGAAGTGGCCACTCCTTCAGCAGACCCGCCTCTTCACGGGCAATCGCTTCCTCGACCAGGGTCTGCCACAGGGCGGGATCATGCTGTTTCCATCCCATGAAACCGAATTGACGGCGGGACAACCCAGGCGCCGAATCTCCGAACATCAATGCCGCCTCGATGAGGAGCGTTCCCGTCCCGCACATCGGATCCAGCAATGTATCCCCCGTCCTGCCTTCCAGCCAGCCGCTGAAGGCAACCAAGGTCGCAGCCAGGGTTTCCTTGAGCGGCGCAGGCCCGCCACTCACCCTATACCCCCGTTTATGCAGACTCTCTCCGGAGAGATCCAGAGAGATCGTGGCCCGGTCGTCTTGGATATGCAGATGCAGTCGTAGCGACGGGGATGCAACATCAACCGATGGTCTTACACCGAAGCGATCCCTGAATGTGTCGACTATCGCATCTTTGAGCCGCAAGGCGGCAAATTTACTATGGGTGATGAGTGGCTCGCCGGACAACGTACAATCTACGGCAAACGTGGTTTCTATTCCCAGGTGATTCTGCCAGGCAACTTCCCGGCTGCGGGAATACACATCTGACGCATCCGCCAGCGCGAAGGATTCAAGCTCCAGAAAAACACGCGAGGCGAACCGCGACCAGAGGCAGGCCCTGTAGCCGCTCGCCAGATCACCTTTCCAGGAGACCAATCCCTGGAAGACCGTGGAATCCCCCCCTCCGAAGGATTCAACCTCCCGGGCGACCAGCTCCTCCATGCCCCTCGCACAACTAGCCGCCATCCTGAATATCTGTCCGCCACCCATCATCTTCCCGTATCCTGGTATCAATTGCGATGTGCAACAGAGAGAGATCCCTGTCTGCTCCGGTTCCATGTCAAATTTCCTTGACCTCCCGTCGAATAGGGATAAAATATATGATTTGTTGAATTCTGTATATAATCATGCAGTATCACTTTCAATATTGCTTGCCTTCGAACCCCCATCTCTCGACAACAGGAGAACGTATGAAAAAGACACTCTGCGGTACAGCCGTACTCATCACCCTCATCGGGACTCTCGCCCTGTTCGGCAGCGGCTGCAGCAAAAAGGCAGTCATTCCTCCTGACAGCAGCAACGCCGGCGCCATGGGCGGAGGAGCCGGGAGCAGCGGTTATGACGAAAACAACCTGGCATCGGAAGGAACGCTGGATGATGCGTCACTGGCAGGCGGTGCAGGAGCGGACTCGGCCTCTGATGAATACAAGCGCCTGCATGGCCGCTGTTCGGACAACCTGTTCCCGATCTATTTCGACTTCGATCAGTTTGGCATTCGCGCCGACATGACGGAAGTCCTGGTCAAGAATGCGGAGCATATGCAGTCGGTACCCGGCGCTCCGATAGTCATCGAAGGCAACACCGATGATCGGGGGACAAATGAATACAACCTCGCCCTGGGCGAGAGGAGGGCTATGGCCGCTAAACAGTATCTCGTCGATCTTGGCGTCGACGCATCCAGAATACAGACCATCAGCTACGGAGAAGAACGTCCTCTGTTCACCGGACAGGATGAAGACAGCTACAGCCAGAACCGTCGAGACGATTTTATCATGAAATAACCCGAACTAGCCCGTGGGGCATCTGCAGCGTCCCGCGGGCTAGCGCTCCCTCCCCGGACTTCCTTTCCTCACCGACTCGAGAACCAGAGCGGCGACCTCATCGATATCCCTGTTGGTCGTATCGATTGCCAGGGCGTCTTCTGCCTGCCGCAGCGGGGCAATGACCCTCTCCCTGTCATTTTTATCCCGCTCAAGGGTCATCTGAAGTATCTGTTGCTCATCCACAGCCTCTCCTCGCGCACGAAGCTGCAGGACCCTGCGCCTGGCTCGTTCCTCTGGCCTGGCATCGAGGAAAAACTTATGTCTGGCCGAGGGAAAAACCACCGTCCCCGTATCCCTCCCCTCAGCTACCACACATCCTTCCGCGCCTATATCCTGCTGCAAGGCTGTCAGCCTTGCCCTGATCAGTGGCAGTGCAGAAACCCGTGATGCGATCATCGCCATTTCAGGGGTTCGGATGGCCGCACTGACATCGACCCCATTCAATAGCACCCGGGTTTCTTCATTTTCACCAGGGGATGGCAGCAATTCGATCCTGATGTTCTCCAGGGCACCCTGAACCGCCAGATCATCCGACAGATCAAGCTCGTTCTCGACCAGGTACAAACCGACCGCCCGGTACATGGCACCGGTATCCAGGTAGGTATATCCCAGAGCCTGAGCAATCTTTCTGCTGATGGTGGATTTACCGACTCCCGAAGGCCCGTCGATGGTTATCACATTCATCGTTTCTGGCATGAGAAGATAATCTCCCTGTCACTACCATGGCTTCATCATGATCTTGCTGGCCAGAGCATTGTCTGTGGCAGGACAATGCATTCCATATCTCTTGTCAAAGAGGTGGCTCGAACTGGATCGCAGGTGGCTTTCCTGACCCCGCTGGAAGCGGTCTATTCTATCACAGGCAACCTCGTGGCCTCCAATCCTTTCTCGAGGGCGAAGGCCACTTTCAGCAGCGTATCCTCCCGAAAATGAGGGCCCTGGAGCTGGATACCGATAGGCAGACCTTCCTTGCTGAAACCGCCTGGAACGGACATCCCGGGAATACCGGCCAGGTTTGCGGAGATGGTGAGTATGTCGGACAAATAGACGGCAAGCGGGTCATCGCTGTTTTCACCCATTTTCCAGGCCGGTGTCGGGGTGACGGGAGATACCAGCACATCACAGCGCTTGAAGGCCTCCTGGAAATCACGAAGAATCATCGTCCGGACCTGTGACGCTTTTTTATAATACGCATCGTAGTAGCCGGAAGAAAGAGCATAGGTCCCGATCAGAATGCGCCTTTTTACTTCGGCGCCGAAACCGGCAGAGCGGGTATCTTTGTACATCGCCATCAGTGTATCGGCCTTCATGTCGCGCATGCCGAAATTCACCCCGTCATATCGGGCAAGATTCGAACTGGCCTCGGCCGGGGCAATCAGGTAGTAGACAGCAACACAGTACTCGGTATGGGGCAGGCTGATCTCAACCACCTCGGCTCCCGCCCGCTGCAGAAAATCAATCCCCTCCTTGACGACCCTTTCGACTTCCGGGTCGAGACCGGCAACGAAATACTCCCGGGGCACGCCAACCCGTAAACCGCGGACCTCGCCACGGAGAAACGATCTGAAGTCGGGCAGTTCAACCCGGACTGAGGTTGAATCCCGCCGGTCATAGCCGCCGATGGCGTTCATCATGATCGCGCAATCGGTCACATCGCGGCACAAGGGACCAACCTGATCCAGCGACGAGGCAAAGGCTACCAGGCCAAAACGGGAAACCCTGCCATATGTCGGTTTCAACCCGACTATCCCGCAGAGCGAGGCCGGTTGCCGAATCGAGCCACCGGTATCGGACCCCAGTGATGCCAGGCATTCACCGGCAGATACGGCGGCAGCTGAACCGCCGGAAGAACCGCCGGCGACATATCCTTTTTTCCAGGGGTTTTGTGGCACGCCAAAGGCACAACTCTCTGAAGTTGAGCCCATTGCAAATTCATCCATTGCCACCTTGCCAAGAATGACCGCCCCCTGGCTCTTCAACTTTTCCACGACCGTCGCATCATACGGAGGGATAAAATTCCCGAGGATGTTTGAACCACAGGTGGTCTTCATTCCTCTGGTGCAGAGAAGGTCTTTCAGGGAAAGGGGAATGCCACAGAGAAGGCCGACATTTCCCCTTTTTCTTGCAAGATCCGCCTCTCTCGCAGCCTCCAGTGCTCCGTCGCGGTCCAGTGTGATGAAGGCCTTGATATTCTTCTCAACCTGATCAATTCGTTCAAGACAACTTCGGGTCAGATCTTCGGAGCAGATATCGCCGGTCGCCAACTTTTCCATCGCATCAGCGACGGTCAATGCATACAAATTCATGTACCCCTCAAAAAACATGCCGCCAATCGGCTAGCTGGAAAATAGTCGTCATGCACAGATCAGATGATCCTGGGCACCTGGAACATCGCGCCATTGTGTCTCGCCGAGCAGGAGAGAGCCTCGTCCGTGGGCAGCGAAGAATGAACCTCATCTTCGCGAAAGGCATTGCAAACGGAAAACGCATGGGTTGTGGGGGAGACGTCTCGGGTATCCAATTCCTCCAGCTTTTCCACGTAGGAGAGAATTGTATCGAGCTGTGCTGTCATTTTTTCCAGCTCATCTTCACTTAGATGCAGACGTGCCAGATGAGCGACATGTTCTACTTCCTTTCTCGAGATTTTCATACATTCAGCCCAAAACCGGGAAAGACCCGGTCAATTACCTTTGTTATATACCGATTCCAGGTATTCTTGTGAGAAAACGCTTCGTGCCGGCGTAAATTCAGCGATACTTCGTGAGAACACCTCAACAATACGAGAATCAAATTGGCTGCCGCTGCATCGCCGCAATTCCGCCACAGCCTCTTCCATTGTGAGGTTTTTCCTGTAATTTCGACGAGACGTCATGGCGTCATAACTGTCAACAACAATGAGGATTTTCGTCAGGTCGTCGAGGTCATCAGCCTTCAAGCCATCAGGATACCCTCCGCCATCCATGCGTTCGTGATGATGTCGGATGATGAACTGCTCGCGTTCCATGAATCCCAGTGGTCCGATAATGTTCGCTCCGACGCTGGGATGCTTCCTGATCAGGAACCATTCATCCTCGGTGAGTTTTCCAGGTTTCTGGATACAGGAAAGATCAATGACGAGTTTTCCGATATCATGGAACTGAGCCGCCCGCCGCAGAACCAGGATATCTCTTTCAGCAAGCCCCATCGCCATACCGAGCATTACGGCATATTCGGTGACACGCATGGTATGTCCTGCTGTATAATAATCCTTTTCTTCCATCGCGTTCTGGAAACTGCTCATCAGTTGGACGGTCGCGTTTTCCAGACTGTTGCTGTAGGTCAACAGGAGTCTGTTCTGCTCCTCAAGCTGCTGTGCTTTCTTGCGGATATCATCCTCGAGAGATTCCTTGTAGCGCCTCTCCTGCAGCACATACATTCGCTTTTCGATGGCCCTGCGGATCTTGACATTGAAAATATCCAAGTCCTCAATCGGTTTGGTAAGAAAATCATACGCCCCAAGATTTATGGCCTTAACCGCATAATCCATCGACCCTGCCCCGGTAAGAAACAGTACCGGGATATCATAATCCAATTCATTTAAGGCGTTGATGGTTGCAAACCCATCCATGTCCGGCATGTTGATGTCCAGGATGATGACATCAAAGCTGTCGTTGACAGTTTCCAGAACCCCCCTGCCGTCAGATGCCGCGGTCACGTTGTGACCGAACATCTCCAAAATCCGTGATACGGTGGAGCGGACCATGAAATCATCGTCCGCAAGGAGAATCTTTGCCTGCGTTTTTATCAACGAAACCTCTCCAATCTGGAAATATCAGACCAACAGCAGTTGAAAGTCTACAATTTTCACAGTCCTTTTGCAACTCTCCGACCAGAAGGCAAACAAAGCCGACTTCTCTCGTCATTGACCCCGATTATCTATTTTCATCAGATCTCTTGGCGCCTTGATAATCCGGTTTTCAGTAATGATGAAATCGACCGGCATATCATGGGGCTGTTGCGGGACCTCAACCAGAATCTGCATATCAAAGGCCAGTGCAACCCTGAGAGCTGATGGACGGATTTCCAAGGCAAGAAAACGATCGTAAAACCCACCCCCATATCCCAGCCTTCCTCCCTTCTCGTCGAAAACCGATCCAGGCAGCACGACAATATCAATGCTCGCAGGATCGATTTTACGTTCTTCGACTATTTTCCTGCTTGGTTCGAGAATCCCGTAGTATCCTGGTACAAGGTCCTCTTCGGGATTGATCAGACGAACCGCTGTCATTTTTTTCTCCCTGACCGAAACAAGCGGTACGGTGACTATCTTTCCCCGTCCAAGGAGCTGATTGATCAGACCCAGAGTCTCTACTTCGCTTCTGAAGCTGACAAAGAGAAAGTATGACCTCAGATCATATTGTTCGGTCAACCGCAAGAATCGTTGATGAATTTCGTCACTTTTTACCTTCCTTACAACAGGATCCAACAGATCTCTGTTGGCTAAAATCCGTCTCCGAATCTCATCCGATTTTTGTTTCAAAACATCCACATCGCCCTTCCTTTACCGCAAAAAAAATCGCCAGCCCTGTTTGCTGCAGCTGGCGATTTTCTGAGCTGGTTATATTTTCGTCGGTCACATTGGGACAATAAGTTTATTGGTTTCCTCGTTCCAGGTAACAACCAGATACCATATCACCATGACGGCCATGATAAGCAACAAGGTACCGCCATATCCCATGGCGTCTGGGAGATAGACATAGGAACCAAGAACACCATCCGCCTCGAAATCGTTATCACGGAACCAGGATGTCATTATGGATGTTGAAATCCCGAAGAAGGGCACCACCATCAGGAGCTTCACCTGTCCCTCACCGACACGCCAGAGGGTCCCGGAACCGCATCCACCGGCAAACATCGCACCAAGGCCAAAGATAAAACCACCAACGACCCCGCCCCAGCCAAACGTGCCTCTGACATAGTTTATGGGGGCGAGCACCGCTTCTCCTTCCGCCCGCATTGGCACAGCATACTTCAGTATCGCGGCACCGACAGCAACAAGAACTATCGACAGCATGACCGATTTCGCCATCGTGCAATCGCCCGTCATGTGCGGTTCTCTAAAACCCTGGACCATGCACCACCTACCTCTCTGCATGGCGTATCCGAGAGCTGCCGCGAGAAGTATCACGCCTCCCAGTGAAGCGATGTAATCATCCTCCTCATTGCCCGAAAACGCGTTTGCCACATACATCAGGAAGATTACAGCCGCCAACCCTATATAAGGAAGAAGGTTGGAGGGGATGCTCAGTGTCTTTGCTCCACCCTCTCCCCATTGAATATGCTCCATCTCGAGATACAGGAGCTTCAGTCCCAAAATGACACCGAAGAAAAGTCCCAGCATCATGGCAAAACCGTTGGCGGCGAGGTTTCCGACAGCGTTGTAAAAACCGCCGACATTACACCCACCGGCAAGAGAGGCGCCTATCCCCATAAGGATTCCTGCAATTACAGCCTTAACCATTTCCCGGTATGGCGGGATTCTCAAGGCGAAATCCTTTCCCAGGCAGGCCGAAATAAATGCACCGCCGATGAAACCCAGTCCGATTACTGAACCAGAATCTATAAAAATAGATCTCGGGGCCTCTTCATAGAAGGCAAACACACCCGAATCGGCTCCAAGCAAACTGGTGAAACCATACATGATCCAGTCGCCCCAGTTTCTCAAGGCACCGACTGCCCCCCAAGGTCGCCACCAAGCCATCATCATAACGGAGAAAAAAGCCACCACAACCCCCGTTACAGTGGGATTCCATTCACTCTGGCAGATTGTCTTGTAGAGTCCTTCGGCCTTACTTTTTACAATGCTTCCGTCACCCATAAGTTTCATCCTCCAAAAATAATGATTTGCCCTTGTTTTCAAACGATTTTTTAAAGCTCTACTCTCCGAAATTTCTTTTGTCAAGACAGTATGAAAGCGGTATCGGCAATGACAGTCTATTTTCATCAAAATCTCGCAATAATTTCATCAATAACACCTATTAACGGTATAACCAGGCTGGGAAATTTGGCCTTGACTTTACATTTTTGCTACAGTATAGCTCATAGAGCACATTTAAAATCCGAAAGAAATATGTTTACTTAGACCGTGTAACCGCCTAACAGATTACCTATTTAATCCCAGGAGGACAATCATGAGTGAGTTCAAAGTAGCCGACGATGGAATCAAGCCAAACGTGGTACTTGATGCAAAAGGTCTGAGTTGCCCCATGCCTCTTCTTCGTACAAAAAAAGAAATTGGAAAACTTTCTGCGGGTGAAATCCTGCAGGTCGACGGCACAGATCCGGGCTCCCGCAATGATATCCCCGGATGGTGCGAGCGCTCAGGACACGAATACCTAGGTGAGAAAGAGCACTCGGGATATATCAGCTTCTATATCAAGAAGGGGTGATACTCCCTTTTTCAGCCGAAACAGACAAGATATATCTCTGTAACGGTTTGCCTGAAAGCTTTCTTCAGTAAGTGAATAACTTTCGCCGGAGGATTATTATGGCAAAGAGTCTAGGTATTTTTGTCACAACCAAAGAGAGCCTTCCCCATGTTCTTGGCATTACCAAGGCTGCCAAGGCAAAGGGGTCTTCAGTAAAAGTCTTCTTCACATGGATCGCCACCCATGCAAGCAAGGATCCTCTTTTTCCTGAGCTTTGTGAATTAGCAGATGACGTTTCCATTTGTGTCGACAGCTATCGAAAACAGGGATACGACATGAACGACATCCCTATCGGTCTCACAGCCAAAAAAATGGCAACCCAGGCACAACATGGTATAATAATTGAGGATTTTGACTGTTATCTCAGTCTCTAGAGGAGGGTGCAATGTCCTTTAAAAAAGTTTGCTTCATGTACAGACATAAAGATTACGCCGTGGATGGGATCCGCTCCGCCTTGGGTCTGGCTGTTGAAAACATGTATTCATACGGTGTCGTTATGGATAACGAGTTGGCATCGTTAGATGAAAACACCCAAGAGAGTATCGAGATGCTGCGGGATATGGAAGGAGAGATTTTTTCCACGATCCCAGCAAATGTCGAAAATCTCGGTCTTGCCTCTATTACCCTGGAAGAACTTGGAGAAAAACTGCGTGAGATGACCCATGTTATTCCTTATGGCTTGAAGTAATCCCTCTCTTCTTTGGAGACCCTTGTCATGAAGATTTTGAATGTCTATAGATCAGAACCCGACGAGACGACGAAAAAACTCATAGAAATTGTCACGAGAGATAGAGAAAAAGATGATTTTTTCCTGAATGTGGATAATCCCGATTACGATTTGCTAGTAGAAAAAATATTTGCAGCGGACCAGACTATCAGCTGGTGGTAATTCCTATCAATGGTGATCGGTGTCAAGGGGGATGCCCATATCGCATTCCCCTTTTTCATTCTGCGATCTTGATCAGTTTTTCCATCAGTCTATCGTGAAAGACCGGCCTGAATTCCTTAATTTTTTCATTCTCTCTGCTGGGATGAACCCTGTTGGTGAGCAACACGATCACAATCCCCCTGTACAGGTCTATCCAAAAAGAGGTCCCTGTAAATCCAAGATGGCCAACTGTCATTCTTGAAAAATATTTTCCACTGCTTGATTTTTCCCCGGAAGGAGTGTCGAATCCGTAACACCATTCTTCATTTTCTTCTCGCCCGAACGTTTTTTTCAGCAGTTGCGGAGAACAATGCGAAAGGATTTTTTCTCCCCTCCAAGTCCGTAACAGAAAACCACATAGTTCCATTACCCCCTCTACTGTCCCGAATAGGCCTGCATGGCCTGCAATTCCGCCTAGACTGCGACAATTCTCGTCGTGTACCTCTCCACATAGAGTTCTCTTCATCCACTGGCACTTTTCGGTGGCAGCTATGTTTTTGATGTCTACTTTAAGCAGTGGCTGAAATAGCAGTCTGTCTTGTAATAATAGAGGTATTGCAATGTTTTTGGACCAGAACACTTCCAGTGATTCTGAAGATACTACTTCTATAATATGGCCTAAAAGGATAAATCCTAAATCACTGTAAACGGAGACTGTTCGAAGTGGCTTTTCAAGTGGTTCTGCCAAGATAAATTCTACAATTTTTTCCTTTCTCTTATTGAATCCTTCGCAGGTATTCAAATCAAGAAAATAAGGCCTGTATGCAGGTAATCCTGATTTATGCCGCAATAAGTCGCCAACAGTAATGTTTCTCTTAGATTTAGGAATAGGCCCCTTTAAAATCGCTTTTAAAGGCGTGTTAAATTGAATTTTTCCCCTCTCAATGAGTATCAGGATTGACAGAGTTGTAACCAGCGGTTTTGTCAATGAAGCCAGGTCAAAAAATGTATTTTCACTGACAATAAACTTCTTTTCTTGTTCCGTATATCCTGCAGTCCATACATACATCCCCTTTTTCCCAGGCCTATCAATCAATATTCCCGTGACGCCTCCAGAGAACACTCTTTCAGACAAAGCCTGCTCGAAAAGAATCTTTATCACATTTTCAATATCTTGGGCTTCTTTGTCAGGCAATGCCATGCTATTCAAATGTATTGAAAAATTTGCCATTTTCTGATATTATTGAATGGAATCTCTTAATATTGTATATTGTTGTTATATTTAAATAAATTTCCATACATAGTAAAGATTGTCCTTGTTTTCAACATGTATTAACACAGTTTCCTCTTTTCTGTCTTTAATCTTATTATAATCGACTGTTGAAAAGCTGTTAATTTCTCTCATTCCCCTGAAAGATGATTTTTTCCAGCAGACGTTGTGTTTAGAAAAAAATAATTGAAATAAGACACTTATGTTGTTTTTGCAATTTCTAACCTGTTTAATAAAAATAATGTAAAACAATACATATAAGGAGTTAAAAATGAAAATTCATTGTTCCATTGCCAGAGATGTACTGATTGAAGGATTGAATAGCCTGCAAAACATTACATCAAAAAAGAGCACAACAATGGCTATTCTTTCCAATGTTCTTATCGAAACAACTCAAGGTGGCCTGATTATTACTGGAACAGATCTGGAAGTAGGTCTTCGTTTATTTGTAATTGCTGAAATCCACGAAGAAGGTCGAATCACTCTTCCATCAAAAAAACTTTTTGAAATAGTCCGTGAATCAGGAAATCATCAGATTTCCATCGAGGAAAAGGAAAATAACTGGGTTGTGATAACAGCCGGAATGAGTACTTACAATTTGGCAGGAATGTCGGGTGAAGATTTCCCGGATTTTCCTGAAATTGAAGAAGATACCTTTGTTTCTCTAAAGTCTCAGGTATTTCTCGAACTTATTGACAAGGTAATCTATTCGATAGCTAATGAACAGGAAAATATTTATTCACTTAATGCTGTGCTTTTTGAAAAAGAACAGCGAGATGACCAAACTTTTCTAAGAATGGTTTCGTCAGACGGGCACAGGCTTTCCATCATGGAAAAAGCTGTTGATGAATCATGTAATGCTCTTTCTCTCAATCCGGTAACCTTGATACCAAAAAAAGGAGTTCAGGAATGGAAAAAATTCTGTGAGGGAAGAGATGTTGTTAATATTTCTTTTGAAAAGAAGCAAATGGTTCTCAAGGACGACAAAGCAACAATGGTAATTCGTCTTAAAGGAGGAGAGTTTCCAAATTACCAGGCTATTGTCAATACTATCCAACTTGAAAACAAGTTGGAGTTACAGAGAATCCCCTTTCTTGAATCTTTGAAAAGAATAAACCTTTTCACTGAAGATAACTTCCATACTATAACGATAAGTCTGGAAAGCGATAAAATGATACTCTCTTCGCAAAATGCAGAACTTGGCAATGCCAAGGATGAACAGCAGATAATATATTCGGGTGACCCCATGATATTGGGTTTTAATTGCCGTTACTTCATTGAAACCCTTCAAGTCATGGAGGGAGAACATTTAGAGGCCTACATAAACAGCAGCAGCAGTCCCTGTATGTTGAAATCAGATCAGGATTCAGGTTTTATAAGTATTATCATGCCAATGCAGCTATAAATTTAAGTTTTTGAAAGCTCAAACATACAGGTAGTGACAATGACAGGTTCAGAAAATTCAGTAAGTTACGGTGCAGAACAGATTAAAGTTCTTGATGGATTAGAGGCTGTAAGGAAAAGACCATCAATGTACATAGGAAACACCGGGGAGGAAGGACTTCATCACCTGATATGGGAGGTAGTTGACAATAGTATCGATGAAGCTCTTGCCGGCTTCTGTTCACATATAAGGGTGACCATACATCCCGACAACTCGGTTTCTGTAGAAGATAATGGTCGCGGTATACCCGTTGATATGCACCCGACGGAGAAAATGTCTGCTCTTGAACTTGTAATGACCACGCTTCATGCGGGCGGAAAGTTTGACCATTCAACCTACAAGGTTTCCGGAGGATTACACGGAGTGGGAGTGTCTGTTGTGAATGCTCTCTCCTCCTGTACAGTTGCTGAAATTAAACGTAACGGAAAGATTTACAGGCAAACGTATCGTTGTGGTGAAAAAACTTCTGAACTGGAGATTGTAGGAGAAAGTGAAAGAACTGGATCAAAGATCACCTTTCAGGCCGACCCTTCTATTTTTCAGGAGACGACAGTCTATAACTATGACACTGTAAAGAACAGACTGAGAGAATTATCATTTCTCAATAAGGATGTTCATATTTATCTCAAGGATGAACGTAGCGGAGCTGAAGATAAGTTTCACGCCGAGGGAGGTATAATATCCTATGTTGAATACCTCAACAGAAACAGGACCCCGCTGTATGCCGAACCCATCTATATTTCAGCTGAAAAAGATCAGGTAAAGGTTGAGATTGGAATACAGTATTTTGACGGATACTCAGAAAGACTTTTTTCTTTTGTAAACAATATTAATACAAAAGAAGGTGGGGCACACGTTGCTGGTTTTCGCGCAGCATTGACTAAATGCATAAACAGATATGCCAATGATGATATCATACCAAAGAATTTGCGGGAAAAGATGGGTGGGGATGATGTTCGTGAGGGGTTGACTTGTGTCATATCTGTTCATGTGCCTAATCCTCAATTTGAGGGACAGACAAAAACAAAACTCGGGAATTCTGAGGTCAAATCAATTGTTGAATCAGTTTGTAACGAAAAGCTGACAATTTTTTTTGAACAAAACCCAGCGATTGCAAAAAAAATTCTCTTCAAGGTTGTCGAAGCGGCAAGGGCGAGAGAGGCCGCCAAACGAGCCAGAGACCTTTCAAGAAAGAAGGGATCCACAAGCCTTCTGATGGCAGGGAAATTGGCTGAGTGTCAGGAAAAAGATCCTAAAAGGCGTGAAATTTTCATTGTGGAAGGAGACTCAGCCGGTGGATCGGCAAAACAGGGAAGGGACAGATCTATTCAGGCAATCCTGCCACTACGCGGTAAAATTTTGAATGTAGAGAAGGCTCGTTTTGATCGAGTCCTGGAAAGTGAAGAAATTAAGCAACTGATAGGTGCTTTAGGATGCGGTATCGGCGAAGATGATTTTGATCTGGAACGTCTTCGATACCACAAGGTCATTATTATGACCGATGCAGATGTCGATGGCGCTCACATAAGAACTTTGCTTTTGACTTTCTTCTATAGACAAATGCTCCCGCTTGTTCAGGGTGGGTATGTTTATATAGGGCAACCACCACTTTATCGATTGGGTAAAGGGAAAAAGGAACAGTACTTTCTCGAGGAAGGAGAATTGAACAGCTATCTTTTCAGTCAAGCCAGTGAAAAGATGAGCATGAAATACGGCAGCGAAAAAATCATTATCGAAGGCCAGGAGTTTGTCTCTTTATTGGAAAAGCTTTCCGTATATCAGCGAATCGCCTCCTTCATGCAGCGGATGAACATAACGGAAGAGTTGCTGTACCTTTTACTCGACAACAACGTTCATTCAGCAGATCAATTTGCCGATGAAATGTTTGTCAGAGAGCTTGTTGCAAAAATTCCTGAGAAGAGTTTCGTCATTGGCAATATACGATCGTGTCGGTGGCGCGCTACCTGTTATGAGGTCGATATTGCGATCAAGGGCAGAGTCCAGGCAATGACAACCCTTGGACCCCAGATACCCTTGATAAATGAATACCGGAAAGCCATTACTCTTTTTCCTATGATCAAGTCGTACCTGAAAGAATCTTTTGATCTTATCATGCAGACAGGAACGCCCCAGGAATCCGTACTACCAATAAGTGACTGGAATGATTTACTGAAGTCCGTCAGAGAGGAGTCGTTTAAAGGGAGTCACCTGCAGCGTTATAAAGGTCTTGGCGAGATGAACCCGGAACAACTCTGGGACACAACGATGAATCCTGTTAATCGACGGCTGGTAAAGGTAACGATAAGCGATGCCGAGCAGGCAGATGACATTTTTACAACGCTTATGGGTGATAAAGTTGAACCGCGGAGGGATTTTATCCAGAACCATGCCCTTGAGGTGGTTGATCTCGATATATAGACTGCACCTTTTATCCCGACTTAAATGAATCACCCAGATAAACAATGACGACTGAAAAGAATATGACGGATAACGTATCTATTGAAAACGAATTAAAAAAATCATACCTCGAGTACGCCATGAGCGTAATCGTCGGCAGAGCTCTACCCGATGTGCGTGATGGACTGAAACCTGTTCACCGCCGTGCACTTTTTGCTATGCGTGAACTTGGAGTTTTTTATAACAGACCGTATGTAAAGTCGGCGAGAATTGTTGGTGACATTATCGGTAAATATCATCCACACGGTGACACCGCTGCGTACGACACGATCGTCCGCATGGCGCAGGATTTTTCAATGCGCTATCCACTCGTCGATGGCCAAGGGAATTTTGGGTCTTTGGATGGCGATTCTGCCGCTGCCATGCGGTATACCGAGGCACGAATGACCCGAATTGATCGTGAGGTTGTTGGTGATCTGGACAAGAACACGGTTGATTTTGTACCAAATTACGACAATTCTCTCACCGAACCTTCGGTCATGCCGAGCAAGATCCCGAACCTCCTTGTGAACGGAAGCTCAGGTATCGCCGTCGGCATGGCGACGAATATACCTCCGCACAACTTGACGGAAGTTTTGAACGGCCTCATCGCGTTGATTGATGAACCGAATATAACCGTCAGTGAATTGATTAAAATCATTACCGGACCTGATTTCCCAACTGGTGGCTTGATATGTGGCAGAGCCGGAATTCGTGAAGCCTATGAAACAGGTAAAGGTGTGATCGTCATGCGGGCATTGACCCATATCGAGCGGTCAAAGGATGCCAAGAAAGAGTCAATTATCATTACCGAGATACCATATCAGCAAAACAAGGCAGTCCTGGTAGAAAGAATAGCCCAACTTGTAAAAGACAAGAAGATCAACTCGATATCAGAAGTAAGAGATGAATCTGATCGTCACGGTCTGCGGATAGTCCTTGAATTAAAGAAGGACGAAATTGCGGATATCGTCATCAATCAGCTGTACAAGATGACACCGATGCAGAAATCTTTTGGCATAATTTTCCTTGCCATCGTCAACAACAAGCCTGAAATACTCAATCTTAAAGAAATACTCGAACACTTTGTCCTGCATCGGAAAATTGTCGTTTATCGACGTACTGCCTACGAATTGAATAAGGCTGAAGAAAGAGCCCATATTCTTGCCGGCCTAAATGTTGCCATCAGCAACCTTGATGAAGTTGTCGCGTTGATCAAGGCCGCAAAGAACCCTCAGGAAGCAAAGGAAGGCTTGATTGCGAAATTCGACCTTTCAGAAATACAAGCCCAGACAATTCTTGAAATGCGTTTGCAGAGGTTGACTGGTCTTGAAAGAGAGAAAATCGTATCTGATTATAATGAGGTATTGCTTGAAATTGAGCGATTGAAAGGCATTCTTGGTGATGAAAGCCAAGTTATGCAGATTATCAAAGACGAGTTTTGTGAGATCCGTGAAACGTATGGAGATGAGCGGAGGACAGAAATCGTCGATGCCGCGGATGAGATCTTGCCGGAGGATCTGATTGTACCTGAAGACATGGTCGTTACAGTTACCCATTCAGGATATATAAAACGCAATCCGGTGAGCCTCTATAAATCGCAGAATCGCGGTGGTAAAGGAGTAACCGGAGTAAAAAACATTGAGGAGGATTTTGTTTCGAACCTGTATGTAGCCTCCACTCTCGATACATTTCTTTTTTTCACCAACCATGGAAAGGTTTTCTGGCGGAAGGTTTACCAGATTCCGCTGGCAGGCAGGATTGCCCGTGGTAAAGCTGTTGTCAACCTCCTTCATCTCTCTGAGGGTGAACGTGTAGCCGCCATACTCCCGGTAAGCTCTCTCGATACCGACAACAGTGAGAAAACCATCATGATGGTGACAAGTTCCGGGCGAATAAAAAAGACAGACATGCAGGAATTCAGCCGTCCCTTGCGAAAGGGAAAAAGAGCTCTCACCATTAACGAAGGAGATGAGATCATCGCCGCTCACATTTTGAGTGGAAATGACAGCATCCTGATGTACACCCAAAAAGGAATGTGCATCCATTTCCATGAATCAGATATCAGAACAATGGGGCGCACTGCCGCCGGTGTCAGGGGAATTCGTTTGATTGGTAATGATAAAGTGGTCAGCGCCATTGTTGTCTCCTCGGATCAGTCCATCCTTACAGTTACTGAAAATGGATATGGAAAACGTAGCCCCATAGACGAATTCCGGATTCAACGGCGTGGAGGCAAGGGCGTTTTCGGGATCAAAGCCAGCGAGAGGAATGGCAAGGTAATAGATGCCAAACAGGTTAAGGATGATGATGAAATCATCGTCATCGCAGATTCCGGAAAAATGATACGAATGGATCTTTCCTCGATAAGGATCATTGGCCGGAGCACCCAGGGTGTGAAGATGATAAACCTTGAAGAGGGGGAAAAGGTCGTAGGAATGGATTGCGTTGCGAAAGAAACATCGGATGAACCCGATCTTGGCGATGATGAACAAGATTGAGAAAATCGCGGTCCTCGGTGCAGGCTCGTGGGGTACAGCCCTGGCAACCGTTCTTTCCTGCAAGTCCGGGAAGGTAATGCTATGGGGTCACAATGAAAATCATATTGGAGAGATCCTAAAAAATCGTGAAAACACGAGGTACTTACCAGGTGTGGCGCTTGCTGGAAATATTCAGCCGACGGCTCACCTCGATGAGGCCTTGAAGGGTGCGGAACTCGTTTGTGCTGCTATCCCCTCCCATGCTTTTAGAACAGTTTTCGAGAATATACAGCTGCTCCTTGAAGAGGGAGTAACCATCGTCTCTGCTATCAAGGGAATTGAGAACACAACCCTCTTGACCATGACTCAGATCATGGAAGAGGTTCTGTCGGCGTACAACAAGAAAACCGAATCTAAAATTGCTGTGATATCAGGTCCATCCTTTGCGAAAGAGGTAGCGCTTGGGATGCCGACAGCTGTAACAATAGGTTGTAAAGATATTGAATGGGCCAGAAGGCTCCAGAAAATATTTGTAACAGATACGTTCCGTGTATATGCGAGTACCGACATCATCGGGCTGGAAATCAGTGCAGCCCTGAAAAACATCATTGCCATCGCGGCCGGGATTTGTGATGGACTTGGCTACGGTATGAACACCAGGGCGGCCCTCATCACCCGTGGACTTGCAGAAATCACCAGGCTGGGTGTTGTTCTGGGAGCGGAAAAGGAGACATTTTTTGGCCTAAGTGGCCTTGGTGATCTAGTTTTAACCTGTACTGGAGATCTCAGCAGAAATCGATACGTTGGAATACAACTAGGAAAAGGAAAGAAACTCTCAGATATTCTGGATGAAATGCAGATGGTGGCCGAAGGAGTGAAAACGACCAAATCTGTTTATGATCTAACTCGGCCGTTGAACATAGAGATGCCTATTCTCGAACAGGTTTACGCCATCCTGTACACAAACAAAGAGAGTTCCCTTGCCGTTAAAGATCTGCTGGCCAGGGAACTCAAGATCGAATAATCAAAAATCACGATGACCAGTCGTTGTCTTCAAACTGACTGTGATCCGGTTTTGGAGGTTTCACCTCGGCGAGCCTCTGAGCTACCCATTTCATGACCTTAGGAAACTCGGAAGCGAGTTCTGCAACTGCCTTTGCGCGATGGCTTACCATGTTTTTCTCCTCTGCTGTCATCTCAGCGAATGTTTTGCCTAAAGCAGGGAAGAAAAACAGGGGGTCATACCCAAAGCCGCCCTCACCTTGCAAGGTTTCGGTGATAATTCCTTCACATGTAGCCTCATAAGTCAGGGCAGGACCTGATGGAACGGCAAGAGACAGAACACAGTGAAATGATGCAGTGCGATCTGTGACCCCTTCCATATTTTTCAATAGCTTTAGACAATTATCCATATCTGTTGCCTTTTCTCCGGCGTATCGTGCAGAATAGACACCAGGTTGTCCACCGAGTGCATCAACAACAAGACCTGAGTCGTCAGCGATTGCAGGAACGCCGAGAACCTTCGCATAATGAAGTGCTTTTTTATAGGCGTTGTCGTCAAAAGTTTCTCCATCTTCAACCGGTTCAGGGAGAGGTCCAAAGTCGGCGACACATTTGAATTCGATATCATATTTGCCGAGTATCTGTTCGAACTCCTCAACTTTCTTTCTGTTATTTGTTGCAAGAACTATCATTGTTGACATTGGTTTTTCTCTTTCCTTGAAAGTTTATCATATCGATCCTGTTCGCTATAGATGCAACCACAATAGGATTGCCGATAGAACCCTTGTGAAATGGATGCTTCTATTCCCTCTTTCCACCCCAGGCGAAAGTCGTGGTAAATAAATTTTATACCAGTAAGACCTGCGTAGTCGGCGCACTGTTTACGTATTTCATCGTGCTTTTGATATTTACTGTAAAGAAGACTTGTCGAAAAATTTCTAAATCCATTTTCCCTGGCAACTGTCGCGGCCTTGCTTATCCGAAGCTCCTGACACACCTGACACCGTGCGTTCTCTCTGAAAACTACAGCTCGCAGAAATTGTGCGAGATGATATCGTTCATCAGCAATGAGAGAGAGATTGTAACTTTTTGCAAAATCTTGTACAGATGCCAGTCTTTTTTGGAATTCCCGATACGGGTGAATATTGGGATTATAGAAAAAGAGAGAGACATCAAAACCAAGCTGTTGCAGTAGGGTGGCAGGAAAAATAGCACAAGGCGCACAGCACACATGAAGCAGAAGATTCATGTTTCAGATTCTATAGAGTTTGGGGTCAATTTTGTATTGATGGATTTTATAGTTTATAATTCGCAAACTTGTGTTCAAGTATTGAGCAGTTTTTGTCTGGTTGCCGTTGTTTTTTTTCAATCCTTCAATAATGAGTTCTCTTTCAAAATTTTCTACGGCTAATGAAAGGGAGAGGGGATGTTCACCTTCTTTTGCATCGGAAATCTGCAAAGAGGGAGGAAGGTGAATAGACTTGATAGTATCTTCGTCGCAAATCAAAACTGCTCTTTCCATACAGTTCTGTAGTTCACGAACGTTCCCTGGCCAGTGGTATTGAACGAGCAAGTCAATTGCCGATGTGGAGATCCGTTTTATGTTTTTATTGTTTTCTTTCGAAAATTTCTCGAGAAAGAATTCCGCCAATAAAAGTATATCTGTTCTTCTTTCCCGAAGCGGCGGCATATAAACTGGAAATACATTAAGGCGATAATAGAGATCTTCCCTGAACTTATGATCAGATACTGCTTTTTCAAGATCCCTGTTCGTTGCTGCTACGAGACGGACGTCACAATTTATAAGATTTGTTGAGCCGAGGCGCTGGAAATTTCTCTCCTGAACGACGTGGAGAAGTTTCACCTGGACAGAATTGCTGATTTCACCAATCTCGTCCAGAAAGAGAGTGCCGCCTTCAGCCTGTTCAAATCGACCGATTTTTCTATCGGTGGCACCTGTAAAAGCTCCTTTTTCATGACCAAACAATTCGCTTTCCAATAAGGTCTCAGGAAGAGCCGAACAATTGACAACAACAAAAGGCTTTTCCTTGCGCTTCCCATTATAGTGGAGTGCCTTAGCTACAAGTGTCTTCCCTGTTCCAGATTCACCACGCAACAATACCGTCGCACTAGAATCAACAACCCTGTGGATCATTTCATAGACATCCTGCATCCTGCTTGAATTACCAATAATATCATTGATCCGGTTTTTTTCTGAAAGTTCCCTTTTCAGTTTGAGATTTTCGGTATAGAGAGTTTCTTTTTCCCGATTAACCTTCTGAATGCGAACCGCGCTTTCGGCAATAAGGCCGCTCAGGACTGTGAGAAATTGCAGGTCAATATTTGCCTGTTCTGTGAGACCTCCCTCATAGAAACGGTCTATGCTCAGGGCACCGATAACTGTTTCACGGTGCTTTATGGGAACACAAAGAAAAGAACGCTGTCGGTCGAGCGCATCCGCTCTCGCTCCGGTTTTGTTTAAAAATAATGGCTCCTTGGCTATCTGAGGAACAATTATTGGATCTCCCGTGGCCACCACCCGTCCGGTGATCCCTTCGCCAATTGTGTATTTGCCCCGCAGTCTGCTTTCTTCTGATAGTCCATGTGCAACTTCTATTTCCAGTTTGCCGGTTATCGGGTTGATGATCGTAACAGTTCCATTCTCCATTGATTTCATAGTAGAGAGGATCTGCATGATCTTTTGCAGACAATCAGAGAGGTCTGTTGCGGACGCAAGTTCCTTGGTTATTTCGTAGAGTGTTGCGAGGTCTTTCAGTTTTGAGGAAATTTCCAGGTCATCATACATAGCAAAGAGATTAAAAGGGTTGGTTGTTTTCAGGTTAAACAAAATTTACCAGAAAATTAGAACTATTTCGATAATAGATTACAAAAATGTGAACCCCAAAAGGGAAACTTTCTGTTTTCATTATATTGACATGTTGTAAACGAGGTGGTACAAGAACATGTTCTGGAGGGATGGCCGAGTGGTTTAAGGCGGCGGTCTTGAAAACCGTTGTACGAAAGTACCGTGGGTTCGAATCCTACTCCCTCCGCCAGAAAAATGATGGAGAGATGACCGAGTCGGCCGATGGTGCTCGCCTGCTAAGCGAGTGTGGGGGTAAAACTCCACCGAGGGTTCGAATCCCTCTCTCTCCGCCATCTGACAAAGAAAGCCCACTGTTTTTCAACAGTGGGCTTTTCTGTTTTTGGCTGGAAGTTCAGATGGTGAATGTCTATGTAGGCAGGCTAATCCCCCCAGAGCAGACTTTCTTGTATCCAACCCGATAAGCCAGATGAGTGACGTATTTTTCTCCATTCCCCTTTCTTGCCAATTATCGAAAATATCACACCATAGTAAGACTGGCCGACAATCGGGTAATTGGTTCCTGGCCCAGAACGGATATTGATTCTTGACTTTGATCCCTTGTTTACACTGACTATAGCATGAGGAGAGGATGACAAAAACTGTTTGGAGACCCAGCCGATCTCATTTTCAAAATCAGTGACCTGTACCCAATCTCCCTCTGTTTTTAGTGGCTTGACAGGAAATCCCCTTGAATATACGCACTTGATACTGTGGGTTTCACCTGGGCCAGTCCGCAGGTTTATTCTGTTGGACTTGACGGAGAGGGTCTGCGATAAGGCTTGCAATGGCAACGATATGAAGAGAAAGAAAAACAGAAAAGAAATTGAAAGACGCATCAGAGAAAGAAAAAACGTTGAAGTTGTAGGGATTAATCGTTGACTATGAGGTTAACGAGCCGCTCTAAATCATCTAAGGAATAGTATTCGATTTCAATTTTTCCACGGCTTCCATTTTGAACAATATTGATACGAGAATGAAGCCTATTGGTAAGTTGGTTGGTTATTGTAGAACAATAACTTGCTGGGATTTCATCTTCTTTTATTGTAGCTTGTTTTCTCTTTGAAGCGGCAGTGACCGACGCGGCGGTGCGAGCAAGTTGTTCTGTTTGTCTGACCGAGAGATTTTTGTTCACTATGAGATCTCTCAGTTCTTTGATCTTAAGCGGGTCGTCTGCAAGTCGAAGCAAGGCACGGCCGTGTCCTTCAGACAATGTGCCGTCAATAATATCTGTTTTGACGAACTGAGGCAGGTTAAGGAGCCGCAGGAGATTTGTTATTGTGGATCTGTTTTTTCCAACCCGCTGAGCAGTTTCTTCCTGCGTATAGCCAAACTTGTCAATCAGCTTATAATAAGCCTCTGCTTCCTCGATCGGGTTGAGATCAGTCCTTTGGACGTTCTCGATAAGTGCCAGTTCCAACAGTGATTGTTCATCGTGTATATCAAGTACAATTACGGGGACCGTTTGAAGGTCTGCAAGTTTTGATGCCCTGAGGCGACGCTCTCCAGCAACCAATTCAAATATGCCAGGCTGTGTGGAATTGGTTACTATAAGGGGTTGAATCACCCCTTTTTCACGAATAGACCGGGAGAGTTCTTCAATCTCGGCATCATTGAAATTCGCCCGGGGCTGATGTTTGTTGGGGACGATCTTGTCAATTTCGCATTGAAAGAATCGCTCCTCTTGTTCTTTCCCAAAAAGTAGGCTGGCCCCTAACCCTAAACCAGTTTGCTTTGCCACTATTCTAATTCCCCTGTTGTGCCAGAAATTCGCTGGCGAGAGCAGTGTAGGATTTCGCGCCAGCGGACATACTGTCGTAGTCAAATATTGCCTGCCCATGGCTGGGGGCCTCACTTAACCGAACATTTCGTGGTATCACTGTCTTAAACAACTGATTGGAAAAATGTCTGGAAATTTCTTCTGCGACTTGATGGGTAAGTTTGTTTCTTTTATCAAACATGGTTAAAAGTAGACCTTCGATGTACAGATCAGGATTAAACGACTTTTTAACCGAACGGATTGTGGTAACAAGTTGAGCTAAACCTTCCATTGCAAAGTATTCACACTGCATTGGAATAAGAACAGAATCGGCAGCCGTCAAAGCGTTGACAGTGAGAAGCCCCAGTGAAGGTGGACAATCGATGAGTATATAATCGTACGCCGAACAAGCATTATCTGAAAGCACAATATCCAGTTGTTTTTCTCTCTTTTCAAGAGAAATCAGTTCAATTTCTGCGGCTACCAGGTCGATATTCGTTGGAATGATGTCGAGAAAAGTGTTGGTGGTGTGTCGAATTATTGACCCAACAGGAGCTCCGGCCGTGAGTGCCTGGTAAAAGTGGTCAGTGTTTTTTGGAACCAATATGCCTAGCCCGCTGGATGCATTTCCCTGGGGATCTGAGTCCACCAGAAGTACCTTGATCTTTTTCAGGGCTAAAGCAGCTGCGAGATTGATCGCGGTTGTTGTTTTTCCGACACCACCCTTTTGGTTGGCGATTGCAATTATTTTTCGTTTTGTCTTCATTCTTTATCCCAAAAAAATCCGAAGTTGATGTTTTTTTCTTATACCATCTTGAACGTGCAAACAACAGTAAAACTCGAGGTACGGTGATGTTCAAGTTCATCATACATGGTGGGGAAATTTCCAAACCGTGGTATGAAGGTTTTGTTTTCTTAAGAACTCAGAGGCGTTTTGAAAAAGTTTCACGTGAAACATCAATATATGGTGAAGATGATGGAATGTGATTTCCTTGTTATAGGTAGTGGTATTGCAGGTTTATCGTTTGCCCTGAGAGTTGCTAAAATTGGGACTGTTGTTGTTGTCACCAAAAAGGAAGGGTCAAATACTGCAACTAATCTTGCGCAAGGAGGAATAGCTGCGGTGATGTCGGCAACAGACTCGTTTGATCTCCATGTGCAAGATACGATTAGATCGGGGGCTGGTTTGTGTGATGAAGGTGTGGTGCGATCGGTGGTGAGCGAGGGGCCTGATGAGGTTCAAGATTTGATAGGCATTGGAGTTGAATTCGTTCGTGAGAAAAAAAATGATGAATTAAATCTAGGGAGAGAGGGTGGGCATTCCAGAAGAAGGGTGGTTCATGCGCATGATCTCACTGGGAGAGAGATAGAAAGAGCATTGTTGGAAAAGGTAAGAAAGACGTCTTCGATAGTGCTGTTGGAAAATACGATTGGGATAGATCTGTTAATATCAGGGCAAAAAGGGGATGAACACAAGAGAGTATGTGTAGGTGCATATGTTTTTAGGCAAGAAGGTAATGTCGTGGAAACGTTTAGGGCAAAAGTGACAGTGCTCTGTACTGGAGGGGCAGGCAAGGTATATCTCTATACAAGCAATCCGGATATCTCGACGGGTGATGGGATAGCGATGGCTTTTCGAGCAGGGGCTGAAGTGGCTAACATGGAATTTGTCCAGTTTCATCCAACATGTTTGTACCATAAGGATGCAAAGAATTTTTTGATATCTGAAGCTGTTCGAGGTGAGGGGGCAATCCTTGTAGATGAGTATGGTTCTAGATTTATGGAAAAGTATGACCCTGATAGAATGGAACTGGCAACACGGGATACGGTCGCCAGGGCAATTGATAATGAAATGAAAAAAACGGGAAGGCATTGTGTGTTCTTAGATATAACCCACAAAGATGGCGAATTTATAAAAACAAGATTTCCAGGGATATATGCAAAATGTTTGGAGTACGGGATTGATATCACAACAGATCGTATTCCGGTTGTACCAGCTGCACACTACCAATGTGGTGGTGTTGTTACAGATGAATGGGGGAATACGTCTCTAGATGGATTGATGGCCTTGGGGGAAACCGCGTGCACTGGTTTACATGGGGCCAACCGTTTGGCAAGCAATTCGTTACTTGAAGCAGTTGTTTATGCACATCGGGCCGCTCGTTTCTGCGAAAGCAGAATTGAACAAATACGAGAAAGAAAAGATCCAGGTATGGAACCATGGAAAACTGGTGCGGCAATAGATCTTGATGAAGAGATTTTAATTCATCATAACTGGGATCAGATACGGAGAATAATGTGGAACTATGTTGGAATAGTTCGCAGGGAAAAACGTCTGTTATTAGCTCGACAACGAATTGATGAAATACGTGAGGAAATTGAGCAGCATTATCGGGACTACTGCATAACGGCGCATATGGTTGAATTGCGGAATATTGCTCTTGTAGCTTCGCTGATCATAAGAGCATCGCTCGAGAGAAAGGAGTCGCGCGGATTGCATTATATTCTCGATTATCCATCTCAGATTGAAGGTATTCGTCAATGGCACATTTTTAAACAACCTCAAGGAGGTTCTGGGAAGGAGTGGGAGATGCGAGTCAAACGAATTGGCGCTTGACAAGCGTCTCTATGGATAAAACTGTATACAATGAATGATTCGATGGTGGATATTCAACGGCTGGAGCGTTCTTTGCCAAATTTGAGGAATCCAGCAAATCAGATGCCTCGAAAAGTCTATTCGAGATTTTCAAAATACTACGGAGGTGTGTATGAAAAAACGTGTAGGAGTAGCGATTCTTTTGGCCATGTTTTCCTTGTCTTCCTGCGGTGGTCAGCTTACCAAAGGTCAGGCGGGTGCGGGAATAGGAGCGGCTGGTGGAGCGGTTGTCGGACAAGCCATAGGTCATAGTACAGAGGCAACTTTAATTGGTATGGCTGTAGGAACGTTGCTGGGATACATTGTCGGAAACGAAATGGACAAATTTGATAGGCAACAGTTAAACCAGGTATATGAGACTGCTCCTTCGGGGCAACCAAGCTCATGGCGTAATCCTGATAGCGGAAATCAATATGTCGTAACTCCACAGCCTGCCGTTCAGACTGCCAAAGGGCATTGCCGAAGGGCTGAAATCCAAGCGGTCATAGACGGTCAGCAGCAGACCACGTATTCAACTGCCTGCAGAGATGACTATGGGCAGTGGGTTTTACAGTAATGAGGATTTAAGAAACGATTGGTAGTTGAATCATTGCTCCGGCAGTGATTCTGGTCCCTCCTTTCAGTTGTAAGTCCTGCTCTTGTGCCGCTGGATTTGAGGGCGAATGGAGGGGGGCGAACAAGGGAAAAAAGAAGGCCCGCTGATTTCTGAAAAATCAGCGGGCCTTTATCTGGCGTCCCCAACCGGATTTGAACCGGTGTTGCCGGCGTGAAAGGCCGGTGTCCTGGACCTGACTAGACGATGGGGACTTCTCGTGCTTGGTGGGTCGTGCGCGACTTGAACGCGCGACTCTCTGCTTAAAAGGCAGATACTCTACCGACTGAGTTAACGACCCTGCAGGGTTGCATCTTATACAAAGTCACACTCTTTGTGTCAATAAAAAACTGCGCTTTGCATGTCTTCTACCATCAGAGATTCTAATAGTCAAATGGAATCCGTTCTGCTTTGTCAACGCCCCTTAAGGGAGCGTAAGTATTTACTGGCATCTTGAGCGCCAACCAAGAATAGGTTGTCGGCTTGATGACTGTATCTTAATATGCATCTTTGGTGATATTGGCGTTTCTTAAAATTTCTTTTCTACTCGTCTGCTCAAAAAGATTGGATTTATGGCACTATTAAAGGGATCAGCTAGCTGTGTTCGTTTTCGAGTTGATGGTGAACTTCCGTCATCACCTTTGGAGTTTATAGCCCAAAAAGTCTCTTCATACTCTTTCCGGGACATTGATGAGAGTTTTGATGAATTTTCCATAGGCTGGGTCTCTATAGTCAACATGTTTGATTCTACCTTCAGTTACTCATCTCATCTCTGTGGCGATTTTGTCATCTTGACTCTGCGGATTGACGAGAGGAAAGTTTCATCAGCTGTGCTCAAAAAGATGACACAGAAGGAGGAGGAGCGAATCAAGAAGGAAAAGCAGATACCAAGAATTGGCAGGGCGATGAAGGTAGAAATACGAGAGAGAATAAAAGCGGAGCTGATGCGAAAATCTGTTCCAATCCCTGCCGTCTATGATCTGTGCTGGAATCTTTCGGATTCAACATTGCTCTTCTTTTCAACCAACAAAAAAGCACAGGCTGTATTAGAAGATTATTTCAAAGAGTGTTTTGGCCTCAGGCTGCAACAGCAGATCCCCTACAACACAGCGGAGCAATTGCTCAGTGGTTCAGAGCTGTCTGAGCAATTGGCGCGCATAACCCCAACACTCTTCATTTAAAGAGATCATTAACTGTTTGTTTTCGGAAAGAGAGGTGGGAATTGGATTTCGTTGACTTGATAGAGGATAAGAAATTTCTTGGGCAAGAGTTTCTGACCTGGCTCTGGTGGAAGAGTGAAGAGCGCGGGGGAAGTGTAGCGATTCCTGGCTATGGTGATATCAGTCTTGTTTTTGAGAAACACATGCTCCTTGAGTATGGCGAAGGCGAGTCGGCAGAGAAGTTGATCTGCAGTGGTCTGCGCGCAGAATTACAAGAAGCGCGTACTGGATTGCAAGTTGGAAAAAAGCTCGAACAAGCTCGAGTAAGGATGACCAAAGGTGATAATGAATATAATTTTACCTTTGTCGCCACATACATGGAGTTTCGGAATATCAGATTGCCGAAGACTGCAACGACTGAAAGCGATGAAACCGGAAACCGGGAAGATGTTGAGGGAATGATCCTTGAAAGAATATATCTCTTTGAGGAACTTCTTCAGACGGTAAATATGCTGTTTCGTTGTTTCCTCAATGTTCGTCTCGATCAAGAATGGACTTCTGAATTGAGTAAGATTCGAGGCTGGATCGCGAATATCCCTCAGTATTCCAACATTTAAACTTTAGGTTGAAGTAAATATCATGGAGTTTGAAACAGTCATAGGGCTTGAAATCCATGCCCAACTGAAAACGGCGTCGAAAATATTCTGCAGCTGCTCCACGGCTTTCGGCGCACCACCGAATACGAACACTTGTCCTGTCTGCCAGGGCATGCCTGGCGTTCTGCCTGTGTTGAACAGAAAGGTTGTTGAATTTGCTATCCGCATGGGTCTGGCTACAGGATCTACTATTAACAGGTTTAATCAATTTGCCCGGAAAAATTATTTTTATCCCGATCTCCCTAAAGGATATCAGACTTCGCAATATGATAAACCGATTATCGAAAATGGGAAAATTGAGATTGAAGTAGATGGAAAATGCAAAGAAATCGGGATTACACGTATGCACATGGAGGAGGATGCGGGAAAGCTGGTGCATAACGATTTGGAAGCGGTCTCCTATGTTGATTTAAATCGTACTGGTACACCCCTTCTTGAGATTGTTTCCGAACCGGATATGCGATCGCCTCAAGAAGCCGGTGCCTACCTCAGAAAGATTCACTCTATCCTCAGGTATCTGGATATTTGTGATGGCAACATGCAGGAGGGGAGTTTTCGATGTGATGCCAATATTTCTTTGCGCCCTGTCGGACAACAGGAATTCGGCACCAGGACAGAATTGAAGAATATGAATTCCTTTCGCAATGTCCAGGCTGCACTTGAATATGAAATAAGGCGTCAGCGTGACGTGTTGCTTGACGGCGGGAGGGTTATACAGCAGACGTTACTCTGGAATCCTGATGCTGACAGGACAGAGCCGATGCGTGGCAAGGAGGATGCCCATGACTATCGCTACTTCCCCTGCCCTGATCTCGTGCCTGTTGAGATTGATGATGAGTGGATTGAGCAGATTCGTCAAACTCTGCCTGAATTGCCAGATGCCAAGAAAAAACGATTTATCGAGAGGTTTTGCTTACCTAGTTATGACGCTGAGATACTCACCGGAAATAGAGAACTGGCTGATTACTTTGAAGAAGCTGTCAAGTGTGGGGCCGAACCGAAAAAAATCTCCAACTGGATGATGACGGAACTGTTGCGTGAGCTGAAGGGGGAGGACATCCGTCAATGCCAGATTTCGCCGGGTCAACTTGGCCAGCTTGTGCTTCTTGTCGAGAAAGGGACAATAAGCGGAAAAATCGCTAAGACTGTCTTTCAGGCGATGCTTGATACCGGTCAAGACCCCGAACTGATCGTACAGGAGAAAAATCTCCTTCAGGTTTCGGATGAGGGAGAAATCATGAAGGTAATTGAGGAGATATTGAAAGAGCATCCGAATCAGGTCGATGAACTGCGAGCCGGGAAAGAAAAGCTTATGGGCTTTTTTGTGGGTCAACTGATGAAAAGGATGAAAGGAAAGGCCAATCCAGCTATGGCTAATGAACTGTTTAAAAAAGCGATCCGGAGTGAACAGTAGGGGTGGAGAAAGAGTGCTGGCAAAAGAAGGGGGAGGGTCACCGAGGGCGGTTACGTGACCGCTTCATTGACCGAGGACTGGAAGGTTTCACCGATGCAGAGGTACTAGAACTGCTCCTGACATTTGGTACCCCCCGTTCCGACTGCAAGGAACAAGCGCGGGCGCTTCTTGATTCGTTTGGCTCTCTGTCTGCTGTGCTGGAAGCTCCGATGAGGCGGCTGCAGGGGGTGAAAGGGGTTGGGCCGAAAAACAGTTTTGCTGTCAGCTTTGTACAATCGGTCGCCCGCCGATATTTGCAGGAGCGACTGAAAGGAAAGCGCTATCTGCATTCTGCCAAGGATGTAACCGATTTCCTTCAGCATGCTTTGCGCGGGTTAAAGAAAGAAGTCTTCATGGCTATTTTCCTCGATGCGTCCCATGCGATAATCGATACCAGGGTGATCGCGGAAGGGACCATCAACGTGAATACTGTGTACCCACGTGAGCTTGTGGTGCAATCTCTTGAAATGCATGCGGCTGCCTTGATCATAGCTCACAATCACCCTTCTGGGGCGGTGAAGCCGTCTCCTCAGGATATTCATCTCACTCGAACCCTTTTTGTTATCTGTTCTTGGCTGCAGATACAATTGCTTGATCACCTGATCATAGGTGATGGGTATTTCAGCTTTTCCGAAAATGGGCTCATGTCCAGTATTCAAAATGAGAGTTCTTCTCTTCTCTCCTCGATGCGTTGAACCGTCGTGGCAGGTTTGTACATTCACCTCCCGTTCTGTCTGAGCAAGTGTCCATACTGCTCGTTTGTCTCCTTTCCTCGTCTGAAACACCTGTGGAAACGCTACGTCGAAGCTGTCACGAAAGATCTGAGGAGGGTGGCTCAAACGACGGAAATCGTGGCCATCGACACGCTCTTTTTAGGGGGAGGGACGCCCACAGTTCTGCCTGTTGAGTTGCTGAGTGCCATCCTCGATACCTGCCGGACCTTCTTCAGCCTTGAAAATACAGCTGAGGTATCTATCGAAGCCAATCCAGGAACGGTGACAAAACATGATCTTCTCAGACTTCGCCGTTCGGGAGTAAACAGAATCTCCTTCGGTATTCAATCTTTCAACGATAATGAACTGACTCTGCTCGGCCGGCCTTACTGCAGTGATTCAGCAATGGCGGCACTTGTCGCTGCACGGCAGGTGGGGTTTGCCAATATCAGCATCGACCTGATGTATGGTTTGCCTGGTCAAGATCGCATGGCCTGGGAAAAAAATCTGGAGGAACTCTTCAAAATCCGACCCGATCATCTGTCCTGTTATCAGTTAACCATAGAGGATGGTACTCCGTTTGCGAAACGCTTAGCGGACGGCGTGTTTTCTTCAGCCGATGAAGAGGAAATCGAGAAAATGGACAAATTGACCATCGAATGGGCATGTGCGATGGGATTGGAACAGTATGAAATATCAAACTTTGCCCGACCGGGATTCGAATGTCGCCATAACGTGAATTATTGGATGAATGGCAATTATCTTGCCGCAGGGGCTTCCGCAGTGAGTTGTATCGACGGCAGGAGGCAGAGAAGAGTAAGTCTGCCCTTGCAATACTGCAGGATGCTTGAAAGGGGCGCAGATCCGGTGATCGACGAGGAGTTTCTGGATGCGCAGGCATCGTTCCGGGAAAGTGTCGTTATGGGATTGCGTATGGTGCGGGGTGTCTGTCGAAAGGATCTTGTCGCCAGATATGGCGTGGATGTGCAGGCCTACTATGGTCCACTGTTAGTTGACCTGCAGAGGCAGGGGCTTCTGGTTCTTGGCGAGACCCACCTCTGGCTGACGGCGCGAGGAAGAAGATTTGCAAACAGGGTGATGGCGGAACTGGTATAACTGTTTAATTTGATGTTTAAAATTATTACCACGTGCTGAATGGAGTTCTGGCGAGATTGGCGTTGCGATAACGTGGATCGTCACTTACCTCTTTGCCGATCCAGGGTGGCATGACGAATGTCTGTCGGGGATCGGCCAACTCGATCTCCGCGAGGAGAAGGCCCTCGTTGGCTCCCAGAAACTCGTCAATCTCCCAGATAGATCCGGCGAAGTTTACGATATACCTGATTTTTTCCACCAATGGATAGGGGCACAGGGTGTCGAGCATTTCCTTCGCGTCATGGTAGGGAATCTGGTACTCGTATTCCGCCCGACTCAGATTCAGCGTTGGCCCCTTAACCGTCAGAAAACCCTTGCCTTCCACCGTCCGGACCCGGACGGTGGTTCGTCCATCTGAACTGATATAGCCTTGGCAGTATGCTTTTCCTTTACCGAGGCCGCGCCATCCATCGCCAGCGAGCAGGAATTTACGTTCGATTTCTGTTCCCATGGTCTTCTCATGATTGTTTCAAGAGGGGTTGGACTGGCTGTTGACGAAATTGACAGTGGCATGGATGGTCAGCACCGGAAAAAAGACAGCCAGCAAGAATACATTCAGCACAGGGACCATGCTGAGGAGGGCGGGAACGAATCCAAGTTTAAAAGCGGTTGTTCTGTTTCCAGATACCCAGGAAATCTTTCGCCCAAGGGACCATCTACGCCGTGACGCTGGATAGTCGATGAACATCAGTGCAGAATAATAGGTATAGAGGAGAAAAACGATGATCTGGCCTAGTATCGGAATAAAATTGACGAAAAGAGCAACGAAGGTGACAAGCACACCGTACAGTCCGATTTTAACTCCCTCCGCCAGATCGATGAGTATGCCATGGATGGAAAAGTTGGCATCCGGATGGAAATTTTCGCCCAAAAACAGTCTTTCGGCAGTTGTACTGAGCATGGCGTAGCCTGGTGTCGTCAGAGAATAGGCGAGGAGGAAGGAGATATAAAAGGCAAAGATTCGCGAGATAATTATCAGCAGCCATTTGCCGGAGAGCCACCCGGAATATTTGATCCATCCCCAGATGCTGTCTGTGGTTGGAGAGGTGTTAAAATATCCTGCCGTGAACGAATCGACATAACCGGTGGTCAGAGTATAGCCGCCCATGGTGAGGACGATGGTTATAGCGAAAAGTATGACGCTCCATCCAAGCAACCGTTTCCTGTTGAACATCAGCGTGAGCGAATGTGAAAGCGGGATCCACGTCGTTACAGGATATCGGGGGCTATTGAAAGTTTTTTCGTGTGATACCATGCGGTCTTCAGGTTAGAGCCGGTTTGAAAAAGTTGTCAGGAAAATTTACGAATTAGTCAGCATCCTGCTATACAATAGCGCAATTACACACGGAGTAAAGAGCAGGTGGTGACTTTTAAGTCGACCTGGTTTACACTCTTGCAATGAAATCGGAAAACAAGAAAAAGACTGCCAATAGGTATAGTTGCCAGCAGTGTGGTTACCAGAGTCTGAAATGGCTTGGGCGTTGTCCCGGTTGCGGCAGTTGGGAAAGCCTGGTCGAGGAAATTGCTCCCTCGAGGCTGGCTTCAGGGGGCGGTTTATTGCAGGCAATCCCCCTTGCCGATGCTCCAGATGGTGAGCAGGAGCGGATTTCGACAGGTATGGCCGAATTTGATCGTGTTCTGGGAGGAGGTATTGTTCCTGGCTCGGTCATCCTTATCGGGGGAGAACCAGGTATTGGCAAGTCAACGCTTATCCTGCATATTCTTGCGTCCATAGCCACAAGCAGCGACAGGAAAGTTCTTTACGTTTCAGGCGAGGAGTCGGCCAGCCAGATCAAAATGCGGGCGAAACGCCTGGCAGCGATCCACAAGGATGAATATCTGGCGACCGGAACTGAAGTGGAGGGGATTATGGCGCTGGCCGAAGAGATGCATCCAGCCCTGCTCGCTGTCGATTCGATCCAGACTATGGCCTGCTCCGACATCACATCTGTTCCCGGCTCGATCGGCCAGGTCCGGGAGTCTGCGTATCGCCTGCTTGGAATGGCAAAGCAAAAAAATATCCCTGTTGTTCTGATTGGCCATGTGACGAAGGATGGGGCGATTGCCGGACCGAAGGTACTTGAACACATGGTCGATACAGTACTGTCATTCGAGGGTGACAGAAGTCATGCCTATCGTCTGCTGCGAACGGTAAAGAATCGTTTCGGATCAACCAATGAAATCGGGGTCTTCGAGATGAAGGAAGAGGGATTGGTGCAGGTTGGTAATCCCTCGGAAATCTTTCTTGCGGAACGGCCCCTCGACGCACCGGGTTCAGTGGTCCTGCCAAGTGTCGAGGGGACGAGACCGATTCTGGTCGAGGTCCAGGCCCTGGTCAGCCCAACCAATTTGGGAACAGCAAGAAGGACAGCCATCGGAGCTGATCCCCAGCGTCTTGCCCTGCTCTGCGCGGTCCTTGAGAAAAAAGCCGGGTTGATCATGTATGGCCATGATATTTTTCTAAATATTGCAGGTGGAATCCGCATCGACGAACCGGCTCTGGATCTTGGTGTGATCTGCGCGCTTGCTTCCAGCCTGCGGGAAAAACCCTTGCCGCCTGCTACGGTGGTTTGCGGTGAAGTCGGACTTGCCGGAGAAATTCGGGCCGTCGGTCAGATAGAGATTCGATTGCGGGAGGCTGAGCGACTGGGGTTCACCCGTTTCATCATGCCGAAAAGCAATCGGGAACGCTGCATTTGGAATGGCGCGATCGAGATGGCAGGTGTTTCTCATATTGCTGAATTGATTGAAATGTTAAGCCTTTAAAGGCGATTGTTGCGAGAGGTTATCCTACTTGAGGAGCCAAAGATGAATTTCATGCAGCATCTTGAAAAAGCCTGGCAGAACACACTTGGGTTCATCGGGCCATTACTGCTGATCACCGTTGTACAGATACTTGTCACCATTGTCAGTTTCGGAATATTGGCACCTGTGACAATGGCCGGTTATACCCAATCCCTGCTGCTGGCACAACGTGACGGCCGCCCCCCCGAAATTCGGGATCTTTTTTCGACGATGTCCCTCTTCTTTCCTCTGTTCGGGTTTTTCCTGCTGGTGTCGGTTGCGATCCTGATCGGTTTCATGTTTCTTGTCTTGCCGGGATTCGTTGTTGCATTCCTCGTCATCTTTGCCACGATGTACATGATGCCGCTGATGACAGACAGGGGAATGACGCTTCTGGAGGCTATCAAAGTGTCATGGGAGATGGCGATAAGACCGCCCCTGACTGACCAGCTTGTGGTATCACTTGCCTGCCTGATCATCCTGTCGGTTGGCGGTTCAATTCCTTTTGCCATCCTTGTCGCACAGCCCTTTGCCATGTTGCTTCTTCTTTCGGTATATGAACAACGATCCGGACGGCAGGTGGGAAAACACAGAGCAGATCAGTTCGTTCCGCCACCTCTATCCTCAATGCCATCAAAACAAGATTGAATACTTTGATAATCTAAAATATTCTTACAAGTTGAGGTGACAATATGACCGACCATTCGTCTCATGGCAATCATGAGAATCATGCCGTCTATATCAACGTTGGAATTGTTTTTGTTGCCGTTCTTGTTGCCATTGTAATCATCGCCATGCTGGGTTGAAATCCGTTCTCGATGCAAATGCCGATATCTCAGTGATTCCGGTATTTGACAAGCCTGCAAACCGAGATATACAATTGTTGCCTATGAGAATGGCTGCACCCTCTTCCATCCGAAAATCCTATCCTGCAGAGTTGCCTTCTCCTCAGGGGTGAAATTAACAGCATGATCCCGGTGTCGCGCCCGAAGAACAACATTTTTCGCGTTGAAAATGGTCCCAAAAAGGAGGTGGTTATCCTCCTCAGCGACATGGTCCAGTATTCGGCGAGGACGTCCATGATGAAACCTGAGGAAATCAGGGATTTCATGCTGAATTATCACGAGAAGATGCGTGAGATCATGACTACGGATGGGGAGGAACTGGTGGATGTCGAGCCGCTGGCAGGTGATGGCGCCCTTGTAATTTTTGACAAACGCCCCGGTGAGGGGCGAACGGAGATATGTACCCGTGCCCTGAATGCGGCGATCAGAATGGCTTATGCCATCAATGACGGCAGAATTCCTGCAACCAGGATGGGGATCTATCTCGGTGATATCATCCAGGCGAAACTCGGCGACAGAGAGTTGAAATTTGGGTCGAGCTTTGCCGTTGCCAACCGACTTGAAGATCTGTGCAACTATTTCGGCACCAATTTTCTGATGGATCGGGAAGTCGCCCGCTATCAGGGTGATGAGACGAAATTCCTTCTCAGTATCGGTAAGGTGACACTGCAGGGGCTGCAGTTTCCCCTGAATGTCTATACCGTATATAAACCAGGAGTGCATGGCTGCCCGGTCGATATCGACGAATCAAGGTTGCTGGAGTTCATCGGGATCAAGAATATGGCGATGGAACTCTTCTGTGGTAACAGTCCGATGGGAATCCTGCCAGATTTTCCTGCTGTCAGGAAGAAGTTGCTCAAGGCTCAGAAGCTCTTCGTTGAGTTGACCGGTAAGGAAGATCAGGCGATCGAACGGATTCTCGAATATATCCGCGAGACACCATCTCCGGAGAGTGATTTCCAGCAACAGGGAATGAAGTTGTCCAGCAGAAAACGTGATTCCCTCGGAATACGGCTGTTCCGTCTGTCACAGCAGTTGCTGAAGGCGATGGACCGGGAGTTTTATCACGCGCTGGTTGTCGACACTGACTGGGAAAGGTTTTTCGTCCTCGAATGGAAAAGACAGGGAGATGTGGTTGTCCGGGTCGACGAAGCTCCAGACGGCATTTACTACATCGACAGTGGCGAAGCTGAGACCTATGACAAGAGGGGCAGGCTCATCGCCACTCTGGGGGCCGGTGATATATTTGGTGAAATGGCGTATTTCTCCAAAAAAGGGAAACGCAATGCCACGGTAATTGCCAAGACAGATCTGGTTGTCCGGAAGATTTCCAGTGATGATTTCAAGAGATTGCCGACAATCGAGAAAATCTTCCACAGGATTGCCCAGGGGCGGCGCACCAGACAGAGGGCGGCCACCCCCGGGCTGCAGTAGCGAATGAGCGATCGTATTTTTCCCTTATTCAGCGACGAGTACCACATACTGACTGAGGTTCTCGGAGCGGACACGCAGCAGTATTCTTTTCGGATGCGGTGATTTTTTCAGAGCTGCTTCCATTTCCTGCAGGTTGGTTACAGCCACCTTGTTGACTTCGTCGATCAGGTTCCCGGTCCGCAAGCCAGCCGATTCCGCTGCGCTGCCAGGTTCTACGGCACTGATGACTACGCCTTTCTGCTTGGCGGAATAGCCGAGTTGCTGTGCCAGTTCCGGTGTCAGTGTCTGCAGGCTCAGGCCGAATTGCTCAAGCCCCCCCTGCCCTGAGGGATTGATCCCGGCTTTACCGAATCCCGCAGGCTGCTCGCCAATCGCCAGTTCGATCACCTCTTCTCTGCCGCCGCGGATGATAGCCAGGGTTGCCTTGGTTCCGGGCGTGATGAGGGCAATCCTGTTGCGGAGGTCGGAGACGTCGATGAGCTCGAGGTCATTGAGGCGGAGAATGACATCTCCCTGCCGCAATCCTCCCTTGGCTGCCGGGGAGTCCGGCTGAACCTCAGTGACCAGGATCCCGCGGGCTTCCTTCAGATCAAAGGACTTCGCCAGCTCTTCGTTGATATCCTGTATGCCGACGCCAAGCCATCCGCGAGTGACTTTGCCGTGTTTCTGCAGCTGGTTCTCGATCGCCTTGACCATGTTGATGGGTATGGCGAAACCGATACCCATATAGCCACCGGTGCGGGAGAAAAGCGCTGAGTTGATACCAACGACCTCGCCGTGGGTGTTGAGCAGAGGCCCGCCTGAGTTGCCGGGATTGATGGCGGCGTCGGTCTGGATGAAATTCTCATATTCATTGATACCGACCCGGCTGCGCCCCTTGGCACTGACCACGCCGACGGTCACCGTCTGGTTCAGGCCAAAGGGGTTGCCGATCGCGATGACCCACTCTCCGACTTCCAGGGCGTCAGAGTCACCAAGGACGAGAGTCGGCAACTGCCCGCTGTCCTGAATCTTGATCAAGGCGACATCGGTCTGTGGATCACTGCCAACCAGCTTTGCCTTGAATTCGCGCTCATCCGAGAGCCGGACAGTAATTTCATCCGCTCCGTCGACGACGTGATTGTTTGTCAGGATGAAGCCATCCCGACTGATGATGAAACCTGAACCCTGGCCCTGCTGGCGTTGACGTCGCGATGGACCCTGGAATTGTGGGCCGAAAAAGTGTTCGAAAAACGGGTTGTTGAACATTTCATCAGATCCATCGGGAAAGCCACCCCTGCTTTTCACCGAAGCCTCGACCCTGATATTGACGACTGCCGGTTGGGCGGATTTGACAACATTGGCAAAGGCCCTTGAGGATCGTTCCAGCAGGGCTGTATCATCATCGGACTGCGCCAGCACCGGTCGGGACCAGGCAGCGGCGATGATCGATAGGAAGATGAACAGCGTCAGCAATTTTGAATGGGCTGACAGGCTTGCGTGTGACATGATAATCTCCTTGTAATGGAAGAATGGGATGGATGGATTGGGAAACACGGGACCACGTCTCCGCACCGATAATCAGTCATTTGCAAAAAACGATAAATCGGAAAGGCGATGCGTCAAGAAAGATTACGCGATTGTAATCATGCCGGAAGGGAGCAGGGCTGCAGGGCTGGGGGAGGAGAAAACGCCCTCCCCCCGAGGTTATGAGATTTCAGCTCCTGATCATGTCGGCGATCTGGAAGGCGACCTCCAGACTTTGCTCGGCGTTGAGGCGGGGATCGCAGGTTGTCTGGTAATTCTGGAAGAGCTGGTCGTCGACGATGTTCCTGGCGCCGCCGGTGCATTCGGTGACATTTTCACCGGTCAGCTCGAAATGCACACCGCCGGGGATTGTACCTTCCGACCAGTGGGTTTCGAAAAAGCAGGTGATTTCTGAAAGAATATCATTGAAATTTCTGGTTTTATGCCCACTTTCCGTCGTGTAGGTGTTGGCATGCATAGGGTCGCAACTCCAGACAATATGGAAACCTTCCTGCTTCATCCCGCGGAGCAGAGGTGGCAGTGCCTTCTCGATATTCTTGACACCAAGCCGGGTGATGATTGTCAGACGGCCGGGTTCATTTTCAGGGTTGAGGACCTGGACAAGTCGTTTTATATCGTCAAGGTCATAGGAGGGGCCGATCTTTACCCCAAGCGGATTGAGGACGCCGCGCAGGAATTCGATATGGGCGCCGTCGACCTGTCTGGTTCTCTCGCCAATCCACAGCATGTGGGCCGAACAGTCGTACCACCCGTTCGACGTGGAGTCGACCCTGGTCATCGCTTCTTCGTATTCGAGGAGCAGTGCCTCATGTGAGGTGAAGAGTTCCGTCTGGTTGATCTGCGGGTTGTCTGTTGATATGCCGATGGTTTCCATGAACTTGATGGCCTGTTCGATCTGTTTTGCCATCCGTTCGTAGGATCTGCCCATCGGTGACTGGACGACGAATTCCTGATTCCACGCATGCACTCGCTGCAAGGTCGCGAAGCCGCCACGAGTAAAAGCCCGCAGCAGGTTGAGCGTCGACGCCGCCATATTGTAGCCCTTGAGCATGTACTTGGGGTTAGGTATCCTGGCCTCCTCGATCGGATCGGGTTTGTTGACCATGTCTCCGCGATAGGACGGAAGTACAACACCGTTGACGTTCTCGGTATCCGACGAACGCGGTTTGGCAAACTGACCGGCTATCCGTCCAACCTTGATCACCGGCTTGCCGCCGGCGTAGGTGAGGACAACGGCCATCTGCAGCAGAACTTTCAAGGTTTCCCGGATCCGCGGTGCTGTGACCTTGGAAAAATCCTCGGAACAGTCGCCGCCCTGGAGCAGGAAGGCCTCCCCCTTGACGGCTTTGGCCAGCAATGCCTTGAGGGCTCTGATTTCACCGGCGAAGACCAGTGGAGGCAATTGGGAGAGATCGGCAAGAACCCTGTCGACCTCTTTCTTGTCTGGCCATTTCGGCTGCTGCAGGGCGGGGAAGTTTTTCCAGCTGGATTTCGTCCATTCTCTTTCTGTGGGTGTCATACCGCATCCCTTTAGGGTTGGCTTTGATGGAATTGCAACAGGCGGTTTGCGTTGTCAGATGCAGCAGCGTTCAACATCGAAGGCGTTGAGAATCCGCATCTCCTGTTCCCGTTTCCTGCCATCCGGCGGCGGGATGACGGGCATTTCGGCCATCCATTGCAGCACCGTCTGACGAACAGGAATTGACTGTAACCCATATCCTAAAATCTTGCCAGTTGAAGTGTCCAGCAATTCGGCCTCCCGGCCGTTGGTAACAACGGCCAGAGGGATCACATAGGACGGATTGAGAACCCGGGCCGCCGCTATCGCCGCCCGCTCCCGGCTGACCAAAGAGCCCGGGCCGTAGCGCAGGATCATCACCTGTCGATTTTCAAGACTGACCGTGAGCTCGATGACCGAGCGGACGAAACACCGGGCAAAAAAGGTATCGATCATCAGGCGCGGCTGCAGCTCTTCGCGGCGGAAATGTTTTTCCTCGATCATCATCCTGCTGAGATCCTGGCGGATACGTTCGTCGTCGGTGTCGGTAAGCTCCTCGCCGGTGAGGTAATCCGTCAGTTTGCCGTAAATGAGGTGATGGGATTTGTGGGTGTTCATCGTATCGATTCTGCAGTGGCTTTCTGGCCCGTGCGGTCAGGGCGGATGGAACATTCTTAAGCTCAATAGTAATTATCCTCCCTGCATTTGTCATAGGAAATCCGCTGCGGCTCTTGTGCAACGGCAAGAGAGCGTGTAGTCTCGGTCAAAACGTCACGATGTCGGGGAGTAACGAGGGAGAGGGAAAGGAGAAATGGCAAAATGGAACAACAGAGCCGATTGAAGATATCGATACGAACCGATCCAGCGCTCGTTGAACCGATCAGCGATTTTCTGCTCGGTTTGACCGAAGCGGCAGTGGAGATCGATGTTGACGATCATGATGATCGTCAGACTCTGCATCTCTACCTGGCCCAGCCTGACATAGACGAGATGGCGCGTGAGAGGATGATTGACCAGATCAGCTCATACCTTTACGAACTGGCAGATATTTTTCAGGTTGAAACACCAGTCATGGCTGTTTCCGCCTATGCCGAGGAAGACTGGGGCAGCAACTGGAAGAAACATTTCACACCTTTTGCCATCGTCCCGGGACTGGTGATCGCTCCCACCTGGGAAAACTATCAGGCTGCCCTGGGTGAACTGGTGATCGAGATGGACCCCGGCATGGCCTTTGGCACCGGCCATCATGCGACCACCAGCATGAGCCTGTCGCTGGTCCGGGAGGTTGTGGAGGGTGGCGGCGGCAGGCGGGTACTCGATGTCGGCACCGGCACCGGTATTCTCGGGATGGCGGCTGTTCTGTTCGGTGCGACGGAGGTACTGGCAATAGACAATGACCCCCTGGCGGTTGCGGCGGCACAGGAAAATGTCGGTCGCAACGGCCTTGCCGGAGCGATGCAGGTTTCCGGGATGGCGCTGGAGGATGTGGAGGGGGATTTTTCCCTGATTGTCGCTAATATCATCCACGATACCTTGCTGCAGCTGGCGGGAAACCTCGTTCAGCTGCTTGCTGCAGGAGGCTCGCTGGTGCTGTCCGGGATTCTGCGGGGAGATCAGACAACCAGTATCATCCGCTGCTTCGAGGCGATGGGATGTGAGTTGGGCAGGGAAGAGGACCAGGCGGAATGGTCAGCTCTGCTGCTGCGGAAGCGATGCTGAAGGCATCAGGATAAGGGTTTCAACGGCGTCAGCTGGTAGTCGCTTTCGAAAATAACGGCGATCCCGGTTCGTTCCTGACGGATGACGATCCCGGTGGCGTTGACCCAGACCTTGTTGTCGGCAAGCCTTTTCAGGCTTTCGATGGAAAGGATGAACCTCAGTTTTTTCAGATCGTCATAGGTGACAAGAAATTCCATCCCCACCCGGCTGGCAATCGGGAAGTGATGGCTGGTTTCGAGGAAAGCCCCTCCGGCACTGATATTGGCGGTGACGGTCTCTATCATTGGGGCAGAATACTGCCTGCCGGGGGCGGAGATCTTTGCCTGGATATTGAGGGAGAAACGTTCCTGTTTTCTTCGTTCGATAGACATGCGGCGTTCTTGTGTTCAGGGGAGTACGCGATGGTGCTGATTAAAATGGCATTCTGTAATCTAATAGATATGGCAAAGTCGGACTCCTTGTCAATCTGTTAACGAGCGTTGCCGATGAATAGGTTGCCTGCAGGCAAGACCAAGGCAGGTATGCAGACACATGGAGAAGACGGGCAAGCATAATGCGTCGATTTATTTTTGATTCCACACAGCGGGATGGCGACATGGTCTTGCTTCCGGCAGAAGAATCCTACCATATCAGCAGGGTCCTGCGCCTTCAGCCGGGAACTGAAATTGAGCTGATGGACGGCCATGGCGGGGTGTACACTGCCGTCATCGTCGAAGCGGGGCGAAAGGTGATTGCCAGAATGATCTGCCTGAAGGAGGAAGGAAGCGACGGGCTCGTGCAGTTCTGGGTTGGACAAGGTCTTCTCAAGGGAAAGAAAATGGACGGTATCGTTCAGCAGTGCACCGAACTCGGGGTGAACCGGTTGATTCCTTTTTTCAGCAGCCGCTGCCAGGGCAGCCTGCGCGAGTTGCGGGAACGGCAGAAAGCCGAGCGATGGGACCGTATTGTGATCTCCGCCTGCAAGCAGTGCAAACGGCGCGATCTCATGGTCATTGAAGAGATGGTTGAGTTTTCGACAATGCTGTCACAGTTTGAGAATGCACCCGGCTTGCTCAGATTGCTGTTCTGGGAAGAGGAAAAGGATTTCCGCCTCCGGCCGGAAATGGTCGGCGAGGGGAAGTTCGACAAGATCCTGATACTGCTCGGACCCGAAGGGGGATTTTCCAGGGATGAAGTATCTTTGGCCCGTGAAGGTGGCTGGCAGACGGTCAGTCTCGGTCGGCGGATACTGCGTGCTGAAACCGCGACCCTTGCAGCTGTTTCCCTCGTGCAGTATCTTGCCGGTAACATGTAGAAATTTCTCCGCTCAAGGTTTTTGTCAATCCTTGATTTCTTCTGATCCCGATTTCCTGGCGGTTGATTGCTGCTGGTCGATCGGTTCCTGTGCTGCCAGTGGAATCCAGCCGCTGCGTCCAGTCTCATCGACGATATGGATGAACCCCCGGTACTGTTTGCCGAATCGAACGGGACGGCCCGCCTGGATAGAGCCGGAAGTGGTTGGCAGTCGCAAAAGGCGAAAGATGCAGTTTCTGCTCGCCGGCGATGATGACGGCTGAGTTGCCGGATCTGGAGCAGACAGCAGAATCGGTGATGCCGACCACCAGCAGGACCAGGGAAGCCGAACAGAAAAAGAAAAGCATTTTTGATCGCGACGGCGTGATGGTGATGGCGGTCAGGTTGAGGGTCAGGACAATCAGCGATCCAAGGTCAATACCTGACCATATGATGGCGCCATAGGCGGTTATTTGATAAGTGAGGTATGAGGCTCATCTTTTGCAAAAAGCCCGTGGGCTCTGCGGACTTGTTCCAGGTTGCCTCAAACATCGGGGGTGCCGGGGCTGAGCCGCAGGGCGTCGTGTCTTCCGCCACGAGATTCCGGCGATGATGGTTCGGACGTGGTGCGGTTACCGGCACTGTCGGCAGGTTGTCTGACAGGGTCATTTGGCTTCTGCGGCTGGTCCGGATTGCCGGACTGGTCCTAGTTTTTCGTTTTCGGGGAATCCCCTCTTTTCTTCTCCTGCTGGAACAGTTCCCGCAGCTTTTCGGCGACCAGGTCACGGTTATGACGAATCTGGAGGAGTCTTTCAGCCGCAGCGCGGCTTCATAGGATGCAGCGGCCTGCTGCCATTGCTCGATCATCTTCCGGGGATCAGCTTGCAGGGTTTCGCTGCCTATCCAGTAGAATGCCGTACCGCGGTCATGGCAGGAACGGCGCTGGAGTTAGAGATCATCCGTCATCAGGGATCTGCGGCGATGGCTTCGTCGAAGAGGTTGTTCCTGCAGACGATAGCCCCGTTGTTGAAATTGAGTATCGGATCATCGGGAGACTTGTCCAGTTCCCGCCGGCAGAATTCAGCGGCCTTGCGGGATTCGCCAGCGTCATAACATCTCTCACCCTCACTTGCTGCCGATTTCCTTGAAGAACAGCAAAGGATGAGACAAGGCAGCAGAGATTCCGCATGCAATAGCACCAGCATCCTTTTTGCAAGGTTATGGCTGTTTCGCCGGGTGTAGGTAATCGAGGGTGAAGCAGATAACCACCTAATATAACCTGTTTTCATTGCCGGACTCTTTCATGACTATTACATCGTTGTAATGATGGCCGTTACGGCTGTCGGGCGAGTGGCGATGTCACGCCGCTTGCGGGGCAAAGTCAAAGTATGGTACGAGTTGCGGGAACAGGTCCCCTGCCTCCGGCAGGATGCCATGAAAGAGCCAGCAGGAGAAGATGGAGGAGCCATGCCGGATACGGGAATAGAGAGAATCCTCATTACCGAGGAAGAAATAGCGCGGACAGTTGCGCGGCTGGGGGATGCGATCACCACCTGCTACGCCGGGATCGATCGGGAACTGGTGGTCATTGGCCTGCTGCGGGGCTCCTTTGTCTTCATGGCCGACCTGATCCGTGTCATCCGTCTGCCGCTGGTGGTCGATTTTCTCTCGGTTTCAACCTATGGCGACGGCACTGTCAGCAGCGGCGAACTGCGGATGACGAAGGATCTGGAGCAGTCGATTGAGGACCGAGATGTCCTGCTGGTGGAAGATATCGTCGACACCGGCCACACCTTCAGCAAAGTGCTCGGGCTGATGCAGGCTCGCCGGCCGCGGTCGCTGAAGGTCTGCACCTTTCTCGATAAACCGTCGCGGCGGACCTGCGAGGTGGCCATCGATTTCTGCGGCATCACCATTCCCAACGAGTTCGTCTGCGGTTACGGACTCGATTTTGCTCAGCGATACCGAAACCTTCCCTATGTCGGGGTGTTGAAAACCGATTGAGTTTCAACCTCTGATCATTCAAGGACTCTGATCAGGGCGAGACTCAGCCAGGGCAGGTAGGTGATGACCATGAGGGTCAGGAGGAGCAGGGCGAGGAACGGCAGGGTTGCCCGGTAGAGCTCGATCACGGGCCGTTCGAAGCGGTAGGAGGCCATGAAGAGGTTGAGCCCGACCGGCGGGGTGCAGTAGCCGATCTGCAGGTTGGTGAGGAAGATGATGCCGAGATGCACCGGATCGACACCGTAGCCGGTGGCAATGGGCAGGATCAGCGGCACGACGAGGATCAGCGCCGAGAAGATGTCCAGCATGGCCCCCACCACCAGCAGAAAGAGATTGAGCAGCAGCAGGAAGGTGTATTTGCTGTCGATGTATTCACGAATGATGGCGAAGAGGCGCATTGGCACTTCCTGGTCGACCAGGAAATTGGTCGAGGCCATCGAGGCGGCAAGGATGATCAGAATACCGCCGAACAGCATCATCGATTTGCTCATGATTTCCGCGAGCTTGTTCAGACGAATCTCTCGGTGGATGAAGACCTCGACGATCAGGACATAGAGGGCCGTCACAGCCGCCGCCTCACCAGCAACGAAGAACCCGCCGTAGATACCGCCCAGGATGATTACCGGCAACGGCAGCTCCCAGGCAGCAAGCCGCAGGGCCTTGCCGGCTTCTTCCAGCGAAAACCGTTCCCTGGCCGTGGGGACAGGGCTTTTCCCTATCGTGTACGCCGTCAGCAGCAGAAGCATCAGCAGACCGGGCAGGATGCCGGCGACAAACAGATGGTCGATCCGCGCCTCTGCGATCACTCCGTAGAGGATCAGCGGCAGGCTAGGCGGGAAGAGCAGGCCGAGGCTGCCGGAGGAGGTGATCAGGCCCATCGAAAACTTGTCCGTGTAGCCGTCTTTCAAAAGGGCCGGCAGCAGCAGGCCGCCAAGCGCGAAGATGGTTACCCCGGATGCCCCCGTAAAGGCGGTGAACAGGGCACAGACCGCCAGCGACACCACCGCCAGGCCACCGGGCAGCCAGCCGAGAAAAACCTGCGAGAGCCGGAGAATCCGTTCGGGAGCCCGGCTTTCCGAGAGCAGGGTGCCGGCGAAAATAAACAGCGGCAGCGAGACGAGCATCGGGGTATCGGCCAGTCGTGACATTTCAATGATGACCACGGACAGATCGATACCGACGGAATGGAATGACAGCAGAGCCAGGGCTGCGATGATGACGAACAGCGGCGTGCCGATCAGAGCGAATACGAAGGTCAGTGCTTTGAGGCCGCTCATCGCTGCTCCTCCGGCTGCCGACGGAAGACGTTCCTGCTTTCCCGAACGAAGGCGATGCCGGAACGGATGGTGATAAGGGCGAAAGACAGGGGAAAGATGAGGTTCCAGGTCCAGGATGGCAGGGAGAACAGGCCCGGGCTGCCATACGTGACCTCGTTGGCGAGGAAGAGAGAGGCGGCGTAGGCCAGGGCGGCCACCGTCAGGGTTGAAAACAGGTGGGTCAGCGCCAGGATCAAGGGGTGAAACTTTGCGGGCACCAGGTAGGCGACCAGGTCGAGAGCGATATGCTTACCCCTGGCGGTGGCCATCGATGCGCCGAGCAGACCGCTCCACAACACCAGCTGCTGGATCAGGGGGTCGGCCCAGAGCAGGCCGCTGGAAAAGAAGCTGCGCAGGGCGATCTGCAGGCAGGAGAGGCCGATCATTGCCAGCAGCAGCAGGCAGAGAATGATTTGCTCAAGGCTGGCAAGTAGGCGGAGCACTCTTCCGGCCCTGGCGGCCGGTACGGTCGTTGTCGCCATCGATGCTCATTGGCCGGAGCGGAACTGCTGCAGCAGCCTGGTTGCTTCCTGATAAATTTCAGGGGAAAATGAGGAACCGACCACGTCCCTGGCGGTCTTTTCCCGGTATCCCTGCAGTTGTTCGGCGACATCTGCCGGGGAGTGGGTGAACTGAACGCCGTTCCTGGCGAGAACCTCTCTTGATTCATCGTTGCTCTTACGGGTTTCGGTGATCAGCGGCGGGAAATATTTATCGGCGGTCGCCTGGATGGTGGCGGCGTGTCCCGGCGGCAACCTGGCCAGGGCTTTCTTGTCAAGCAGCAGGGCACCGTATGCGTAGCCGAAGGGCAGGTCGTTGACATATTTTGCCTTGGTGAACCACTGCAGGACGATCGAACCGTAAAGAGAATTAAAGACGGTATTGATCAAGCCTGTCTGCAGCGACGACAGGACATCGGGGATCGACAACTGGATCGGGGTGATGCCGAGGTGGGCCAGATAGGCAGCGGAAACCGGATCACCGGCAGGGGTCCAGCAGGTAGCCTGCTGCAGGTCTTTGACGGAGACGATCGGCATCGTCGACATGGTATAGATGAAACCGACCTCGGTCATAGCGATCAGCTCCATACCCTGTTCGGCAAACTGCTGCCTGAACAGCGGCAGCAGTCCTTCGGAGACCGCATCAACTTCCTGGTAGGAGGTGAAGAGGAAAGGTAGGGCCATGATCCTGAAATCCGGCACGACCTGGGCGATGCCGGTCATCGTGAATCCCCCGCCCTGCAACTGGCCAATCCGCATCTTGCGGTACATCGCCTGATCATCACCCATGATGCCGCCGGTATAGACCCGGAAGCCGACCTCTCCACTCGTTTTCTCTTCCACTTCCCTGGCAAACTGTTGAAACCGCAGAACCCAGACCGATCCCTCCGGCGCCAGGCTGCCGATCTTGAACAGGTGCTTCGGTTTGGCCTGGGCCATGCCGGTGAGTGTTGTCAGGATGAAAAGACCTGCGAGGAGAGCGGGGAAGAAAGAGCGCATAACATCACCTGTGAATATGACAATACTACCTGTATTTATTCGGCAAAATAGCCGTCGGCGAGCAGCCTCGCGGCCTTTCTCCTGGCGATCTGGTTGGCAAGGGCGTAGTCCGGCGCCTTCGTGATATCGAAGTTCATCACCTCATTCAGCAGCCGGTCATGCAATTCCCTGTCGAAGGTCAGCCTGGCCAGGGTTTCGGCATAGCTGGCCTGCACCAGTAAAAATTGATGGCGGGACAGCTCGAGAGCCTTCTCAAAATGGCGTCGTCCTGCCTCCGGATCCCCGCCCAGCATTGCCGGTTTGGTGGCTTGGAGAACGCCGAAGAAGAGATGGATCGAACCGGCCTGGAACCTCTCGTCAAGAACGAGTAGCCGGGCCATGATCTTCTCGACCAGAACCAGGTCGGCCATCGCCTCAGGCGAGCCCTGCTGCAGCTGGATCCAGGCCAGCCATGCCATGGTGCCCCAAAACAGCGCCGGCACATCGCGCCTGGTGAGGCCGGCAAGTTCGGCGTCGAGATATTCCCGCTGATCTGGGGCGATGCCGGGCAGGATGGCGGCGATCAGAGTGGTGCCGTGCATGCGTGCCTTGTCGGCGATGGCCAGCACCCTGTCCCGGGCGGCGCCGCATTCGCTCAGGGTGGCGGCATAGGAACCGTAGGACTGGGCTCCGATACGCAACAGGGCCCTGTTCTGTGGTGACGAAGCTATCATGCTGTCGATCATCAGCAGGTAGGCCGGGGCCCCCTCGCATACCAGGTCGAGGTCGGTCTGTTTCTGCAGGTTGTCCACCGTTGGCTGGACGATGGTGCCGGTGAGCAACCTGGTGCACGATGTCAGGCTGAGAACGAGGACGAAAAGGATGATTGCCAGGATCGAACAACTCTTTTCAACAGATGCCATGACGGGTTGCACGCTGATGAGGTTGGTGAAATGAAGGACAACTCAGGAAAAAAGTATAGCGGGCAATCGGCGCCAGAGGAAGGGGAATCCGCAGGAAAACGGCGCACGGACCAAAAGCTGGTCGCCTACCGGCTGTGGCGCCGGTGTTTCACTGGGAGTATTTTCAGTTGTTCCCTATACTTGGCGACTGTGCGGCGGGCAATCTGGATGTTCTGTTTGGCAAGCATCTCGGCGATAGCGTTGTCGCTCAGCGGTTTCGATCTGTCCTCTTCCTGGATCATCTTGAGGATGGTGTTGCGGATCGATTCGGAGGCCAAGGCCTCGCCGCCGTCACGGGGAATCGCAGTTGAAAAGAAATACTTCAACTCATAGATTCCCTGGGGGGTATGGACGTACTTGTTTGAGGTGACCCGGCTGATCGTCGACTCATGCATTTCTATATCCTCGGCAACATCGCGGAGGATCAGGGGCTTGAGGTGGCCCGGGCCGTGCTCGAAGAATTCGTACTGGAACTTGAGCAGGCTTTCCATGACCTTGTAGATCGTCCGCTGCCGCTGGTGGAGGGAGCGGATGAACCATTCGGCGTTCTTCATCTTGTCGTGGATATACTGGCGTGATTCCTTCTGCAACCCCTTGTCGTTCAGCAACTCCTGATACCGGGAGGACAGCTTCAGCTGCGGCAGGTCGTCGTCGTTGAGCCGGATGATATATTCGCCATCGATCTTGCGGACATACACATCCGGGACGATATAGTTGGTGTTTTCCTCGGCATAGGGCAGCCCGGGATAGGGGGTCAGCTCTCTGGTGATACAGTCGATCGCCCTGGTGATCTCCGATTTCTTGTGGCCGGTGGCCCGCATCAGGGCCTTGTAGTTGCGGGTCTCGAGCAGCGGCAGGTGGTTCCGGACGATCTCGGCGGCCAGCGAGTCCGCCAGGCCGAGGCGATCAAGCTGCAGCAGCAGCGATTCGGTGACGTCCCGGGCGGCGATTCCGGGTGGATCGAGATCCTGGATGACCTCGAGGATGTATTCGGCCTCGTCGTGACTGCAGTCGATCTGGGCCATCACCTCTTCCAGATTGACCTCGAGGAAACCGTACCGGTTGAGGTTGCCGATGATGAACAGGGCGATATCCCATTCCTTGTCGTCGAGTTCGGCATGAGCCAGCTGCCACTGGAGATACGCTGACAAACCGGGTTTCTGGGATATGAAGTCGAACTGCGATGGCGCGTCGGCGGCCGGAACTTCGTGGGCGAAAGAGAAATTGCTGTCGAAATTGTTGGCGTAATCCTCCCAGTTTACCTCACTGAGGTTGTCGGAGATGGCGACCTTCTCGGTAAAGTCGTCCTCCCTGCCCGGTTCGAGATTTTCACTGGTCGATGACAGCCCCTGCCCCAGATCAGCAGCCTCGTTGTGCGACAGGTCTTCTTCCAGGGCGGGGTTTTCCTCCAGTTCAGCCTGCAGGGCATTGGACAACTCGAGCCGGTTCAACTGCAGCAGCCGGATGGCCTGGCGTAACTGCGGCGTCATCACCAGTTTCTGGGCCAGTTTGAGCTGCTGTCGGAGTTCCAGTGCCATGGTTTTTCTTTTACATGCTGAAGTTTTCGCCGAGGTACATCTTGCGGGCAACCTCGCTCTCGATGATGTCTTCCGCCACCCCGCTGGTCAGGATCTGGCCGGCGTTCATGATATAGGCGAAATCACAGACCTGGAGCGTTTCCCTGACGTTGTGATCGGAGATCAGGATGCCGAGGCCCTTGTCCTTGAGGCTGTGGATGATCTTCTGCAACTCGATGACGGCAAGGGGGTCGATGCCGGCAAAGGGCTCGTCGAGGAGGATGAAGCGCGGCCGTGTGGACAGCGACCGCATGATCTCGACCCGGCGGCGTTCGCCGCCGGAGAGGGCGTAACCTTTGTTGTTGCGCAGGTATTCGATGCCAAGGTCTGCCATCAGCTCGTTGATCCGGTTATTGATCTCGTTTTTGCTCAGGCCTAGCGGTTCGAGGATGATCCGGACATTCTCCTCGACGGTCAGTTTCTTGAATACCGAGGGTTCCTGGGCGAGGTAGGAGATCCCTTTCAGGGCACGCTTATGGATCGGCAGGTTGGTGATGGTTTCGCCGTCGAGCAGGACATGACCGCTGGTCGGGCGGATGAAGCCGGCGATTGAGTAGAACGAGGTCGTCTTGCCGGCTCCGTTGGGCCCGAGCAGACCCACCACCACCCCGGTGTTGACTTGCAGGCTGACACCGTCGACCACCGTGCGGCTGCCGTACTGTTTGACGATATTCTTGGTTTCGAGCAGGGACATGAAAATGCCTGTGCCACCTATTTCTGGATAATGGTCATGTTGACCCGGCCAGGCTTCTTGCCACCCTGCTCCGTGTCGCTGACCGTCGTTTTTGTTCCCTTGGCGCCGCCGACCACCTCGGAGCGACCCTCGTCCATGTAGTAGACGATCTTCTCGCCGCTGACCATGTTCTGTCCTTGATAGGCCTTGGCGTCGTCGATGAGGATGACCTGGCGTTCCTTCGCCAGGTAGATCATCTTCTTCGAGGTGCCGAGCCATTCCTTCTTCGAAATCTCAACATTGCCGGTGCAGATGATCTTCTGTACCTGCTGGCTGGTCTTCTGGCCCTTGGCCTTCTGCTTCGGATCGACAGTGGTGTAAAAGACCGTCATCTCGTTGGAGCGGATACGCACATCTGCCTGGCGAGCATCCACGTTGCCTGAAAAAAGCACCGAGTTGTTCTTCTCGGTTGAGGACATCTTGTCCGCTTCGATCTGGATAGGGGCGTCGGCCGCGGTAAGTGGCAGGGGGGCGAAACCGCAGAGCGTGACGGCAACAAGCAGCGAGCGGAAAAGGGTGGAAAGTCGTCGAACCATCATACAAATCTCCTCAAATCAGGGAAAGCAAGGGGATTCCCTTTGCAATTACCGAGCCCATCGTAGCTTAAACCCTGCGAAAAGTAAAGAAGCCTGTGTGGATCCTCCGGAATCAGTCCTTTACTTCATTCCGGCGAGTCAGTACAATGCGTGCGGAATTGAGGGGTTGACCGCATTCTGACGGATATGCCGCCCTGACCTTGGCGACTCACAGGCAACCTATGAAAATACTTTTGGTCATCTGACGGGAAATACAATGCAGGAAAGTATCGAGAAGGCAAAAATCCTGATCGAATCTCTGCCCTACATGCAGAAATTCAGGAACAAGGTGGTGGTGATCAAGTACGGCGGGCATGCGATGGTCGACGAGCACCTGAAGCGGCAGTTCGCCCTCGATGTCATCCTGCTCAAGCAGATCGGCATCAATCCGGTGATCGTCCATGGCGGAGGGCCGCAGATCAACCGCTTCCTTGACCGTCTTGACATCAAGCCAAGCTATGTGCAGGGAATGCGGGTCACCGACGGCGAGACCATGGATGTGGTCGAGATGGTCCTGGTCGGCAAGGTCAACAAAGAGATCGTCGGCCTGATCAACCATTGCGGCGGCAAGGCCGTCGGTCTTTCCGGGAGGGACGGCGACCTGGTCTGTGCCAGAAAACTGCAGGTAAGCAGCAGGACCAGAACGGAGGAGCACAACGAAACTCCGCCCGAGCTGATCGATCTCGGCCGGGTCGGACAGGTGACGAAGATCAATCCGGAGGTCCTGGAAAGTCTTTCCCAGGCCGATTTCATCCCGGTGATTGCCCCGGTCGGCGTCGGAGAGGATGGCCAGGCCTTCAATATCAACGCCGATCTGGTGGCGGGAGCGATCGCCGGCGAACTGGCAGCGGAAAAGTTGATGCTGCTCACCGATGTCACCGGGGTGAAGGACAAACAGGGCAGGCTTATCGCCTGGCTGTCCCGGCAGGACATCGAACCGCTGATCGCCGATGGTACGCTGACCGGCGGCATGATCCCCAAGGTCCGCTGCTGCGAGACGGCGCTGGCCCGCGGGGTGACCAAGACATACATTATCGACGGCAGGGTCGAGCATGCGATCCTGCTGGAGATGTTCACCCGGGAAGGGGTAGGCACGGAGATCTACTGATGACAACCAACGAGCAGCTGAAAGCCAGGGCTGACCGGGTTTTTGTGGGCACCTATGCCCGTTATCCGGCGGCAATGATCAGAGGCGAGGGGTGCCGGCTGTGGGATGCCGACGGCCGTGAATATCTCGATTTCCTTTCCGGGATTGCCGTCTGCGCCCTCGGTCACTGCCACCCGGCGGTGACGGCGGCAATCTGCCGGCAGGCCGGGGAGCTGGTGCACGTTTCGAATCTCTACTACACCGAACCGCAGACACAGCTGGCAGAACTTCTGGTTGGCAACTCCTTTGCCGACAAGGTGTTTCTCGCCAACAGCGGCGCCGAGGCCAACGAGGCGGCGATCAAGCTGGCCCGTATCCATGCCGGCGATGGGCGTTACCAGATCATCTCGCTGGCCGGCTCTTTCCACGGCCGCACCCTGGCGACCGTAGCCGCCACCGGCCAGGCCAAGTTCCACAAGGGATTCGAACCGCTGCCGGACGGGTTTGTTCATGCCCCGTTCGGCGACCTGGCCGCTCTCGAGGAATTGATCGGTGACCGGACCTGCGCCATCCTCTGCGAACCATTGCAGGGCGAAGGCGGCGTGCGTCCTCTGGAGACTGCTTATCTCAAGGGAATCAGGGAGCTTTGCGACAGGTTTGGCCTGCTGCTGATCTTTGACGAAGTGCAGACCGGCATCGGCCGGACCGGGACCCTGTTCGCCCACCAGCAGTTGGGAATCCAGCCCGATATCATGACAGTGGCCAAGGCACTGGGCAACGGCCTGCCGATCGGGGCGATGATGACGACTGATTCTGTCGCAGCCGCTTTTGTTCCCGGGACCCATGCCTCCACCTTCGGCGGCAATCCGGTAGCGGCGGCTGCAGCTGTGGCAAGCCTGCAGACCATCCTGGCCGATGGTTTTCTGACGGCAGTGCAGCGGCGAGGGCAGTATTTCCAGCAGCAGCTGCAGAAATTGACGGAGAGTTATCCCGGTCTTGTTGACGGCGTGAGAGGCATGGGGTTGATCTTGGGGCTGGTCCTGACCGAAAAGGGGGTGGCTTTGGGCAGCGAGATCGTCAGCAAGATGTTCGCACGGGGATTTCTCTGCAATTTTGCCGGCAACGCTGCACTGCGTTTTGTCCCGCCGCTGATTGTCAGTGATGGCGAAATAGACCGTTTTGTCAACGCCCTGGCCGATCTGCTGGCAAAATACTGAACCGAAAGCAGGTAGAGGGGATTTCACCTGGGGAATACCGGGAAAAATCTTTGCAAAGGCCCTGCCTATAAGGTAAAAATACGCTCTTTCTCCCTTGAAATCAGTGTGAGACGGTGAAGGGGGATGAGTGCCGAGGGCTACGGCCGGCTGGCGTCAACTTTTGGGTGGCGGTTATGGCAAAGCATCTACTTTCACTGGAAGAATTCTCCAAAGAGGAATTGCATTATCTGGTCGAACGGGCCCTGATGCTCAAGCGGGAGCGGGCGAAAGGCTCCGTTCACCGGCAGTTGACCGGTCGCACGATCGGCCTGATATTCGAAAAACCCTCGACCAGAACCAGGGTCTCGTTCGAGGCGGCGATGTACGGTCTCGGCGGGCAGGTCATTTTCCTCTCAGCCCGCGATACCCAGCTCGCCCGTTCGGAACCGCTGAAGGACATGGCTCGTGTCATGTCTCGCTATGTCGATGCGATGGTAGTCCGGACCTTCGGTCAGGAAGTGGTTGATGAACTGGCTGCCTATAGTTCCGTACCGGTCATAAACGCCTTGACAGATCTTCATCATCCATGTCAGATTTTAAGTGATATCATGACGATAATGGAGAAGAAAGGAGATCTTGAAAGCCTGAAGGTCGCCTGGATCGGGGATGGCAACAACATGGCCAATTCCTGGATCCAGGCTGCCGGCAAGTTTGGTTTCGAGCTGATCCTGGCATGCCCGGAAGGGTATGAGCCAGATGCCGGCATCCTTGCCCGCAGCCGGGCTGCGGCCGTTCGCCCGATCACCCTCATCCGCGACCCCGGGCAGGCAGTAGCTGGGGCCGATGTCATCAATGTCGATGTCTGGGCCTCGATGGGCCAGGAGGAGGAGCAGGCTGAACGGCTCAATATCTTCAGCAGCTACCAGGTGAACGCCGCCCTCATTGCCAGGGCGCCGGAGGAGAGTATCGTCCTCCATTGTCTCCCCGCCCACCGCGGGGAGGAGATCACCGACGAGGTTCTCGAGTCGGCGCAGTGCGTGGCGTTTGACCAGGCGGAGAACAAGATGCATATCCACAAGGCGATCCTCGAGAAATTCATCGCTTGACGGATTGAACACGAAAATGGGGAGTGCCTGCACTTCCTTCTTGATTGAGGCAAACAGAATGGATGTACAGAAAATTGTCCTCGCCTATTCCGGCGGGCTGGATACATCAGTCATTCTTAAATGGCTGGCTGAGAAATACACCTGTCCGGTGATCGCCTATTCGGCCGACATCGGCCAGGAGGAGGATTGGGAGGCCGTTCGGGCCAAGGGACTTGCCACCGGTGCGGACAAGGTGATTGTCTCAGATCTGAAGAAGGTGTTTGTCGAGGAATATATCTTCCCGGCCTTCCGCTCAAATGCCATCTACGAGGGTTCCTATCTCCTCGGTACCTCACTGGCGCGGCCGCTGATCGCCAAGGAACAGGTGCGGATTGCACTTGCTGAAGGGGCCGATGCGGTCAGTCATGGCGCCACCGGCAAGGGCAACGATCAGGTCCGCTTCGAGCTGGCCTATATCGGTCTGGCACCGAAACTGAAAATCATCGCTCCATGGCGGCTGTGGGATCTCAACTCCCGGCAGAAGCTGGTCGAATTCGCACAAAAGCACAATATTCCGATCCCGGTAACGAAGGAAAAACCCTACAGTTCGGACGAGAATCTGCTGCACATCAGCTTTGAAGGCGGCATCCTCGAAAACCCGTGGAACGAACCGGACCCGGCGATGTTCAAGCTGACGGTTGCCCCGGAGCAGGCGCCGGACAAACCCACCTATCTCGAGATTGAGTTCAGAAACGGCAACCCGGTAGCCCTTGACGGCCAAAACCTCGAAGCGTTGCCACTCTTCCAGACTCTGAACCGGCTGGGGGGTGAAAACGGCATCGGTCGGCTGGACCTGGTGGAAAACCGCTTTGTCGGTATGAAGTCGCGTGGTGTCTATGAAACCCCGGGTGGGACGATCCTGCGGGAGGCACACCGGGCCCTGGAGACCATCACCCTCGACCGAGAAGTCATGAAAATTCGTGATTCGCTTATACCCCGCTACTCCGAGCTGATCTACAACGGCTTCTGGTTCTCGCCGGAGCGGGAACTGCTGCAGACGACGATGGACGCCAGCCAGAAGACGGTGAACGGCACGGTGCGGCTGAAACTCTATAAAGGCAACTGCACGGTTGTCGGCCGCAAGTCCGACCAGTCGCTGTACCAGGAGAGCTTTGCCACCTTTGAGGAAGATACCGTCTATGATCAGGCTGACGCCACCGGGTTCATCCGGCTCAACGGCCTGCGCCTGCGGATCCAGGCTCTGCAGCGGAAGTGAATCGATGAGCGGACACCAGAAAAAGGGCGCCGAAAAGTTGTGGGGCGGACGGTTCGCGACGGCAACGGCCGCCTCTGTCGAGGCCTTCACCGCCTCCATTCAATACGATAGCCGGCTCTACAGGTACGATATCGCGGGCAGCAAAGCCCACGCGACGATGCTGGCCGACCGGGGCATCCTCAGCGGGGAGGAACTTGACGCCATCCTGCGCGGGTTGAGTGAGATCGAACAGGAGATCGATGCCGGCACATTCGAGTTTCGCCGGGACCTGGAAGATATCCACATGAATATCGAGAAGTCCCTGGTCGAGCGAATCGGCCCGGCCGGGGCGAAGCTTCACAGCGCCCGCAGTCGAAACGACCAGATCGCCCTCGACCTGAAGCTCTACCTGCGCGACCAATGCGATATCATAGACAGTCTGCTCGCCAATGTGCAGAAAGCCTTCGTGAATCTGGCCCGGCAGTATCTCGGGGCGGTCATGCCCGGGTATACCCATATGCAGCGGGCTCAGCCTGTTCTGGTCTCCCATCATATGCTGGCCTATTTCGAGATGTTCGGCCGCGACCGGAGTCGGCTGGCTGACTGCCGCCGGCGAATGAACCTCTCGCCTCTCGGCTGTGCCGCCATGGCCGGCAGCGGCCTGCCCATCGACCGCGAGCAGGTGGCGGCTGCACTGGGTTTTGACGGAGTGACCGCCAACTCGATGGATACCGCCGGCGACCGCGATTTTGCGATCGAATTCGTCAGCTGCTGCACCCTGATGCAGCTTCACCTGTCGCGGCTCTCCGAGGAACTGGTGCTGTGGTCGACCCAGGAATTCTCGTTTGTCGACATCGACGATGCCTTCTGTACCGGATCATCGATCATGCCGCAAAAGAAAAACCCCGATATCCCTGAACTGATCAGAGGCAAAAGCGGCCGTGTGGTCGGCAGTCTGATGGCGCTGATCACTCTGGTGAAAGGTTTGCCGCTGACCTATAACCGTGATCTGCAGGAGGATAAGGAACCGGTCTTTGACGCGGTCGATACGGTATCCGCCTCCCTGACGATTATGGCCGAGTTGCTGAGGAACCTGCACTTCAGGACGGAAATGATGGCCGAGGCAACCCGATACGGCTGCATGACAGCCACCGATCTGGCTGATTATCTTGTGGTAAAAGGTGTTCCTTTTCGCGAAGCGCATGGTATTGTAGGCCGTGCGGTGGCGTACTGCGTGAGCCAAGGCTGCGAATTGGATGGATTGTCGCTGGAGCAGCTGCGGCAGTTTTCCGCCGAGATCGGCAATGATGTCTTTGCCGTACTTGGTGTCGAAGGTTCCGTGAACAGCCGCATCTCAACCGGAGGAACCGGCCTGCAGCGGGTGGAAGAGGCGGTCAGGCGTGCTGAACAACAAATGGGGATTGCATGATGAGCATACTACACAGGGCTGGTGTTGCTGGGACAAGTCTGTTGATGGGGGCATCCTTGCTGTTTCTCGGGAGCTGCGGATACAAGGATCATCCCGTTCCACCGGATACCGTCGTACCTCAGGCGATCGAAGACCTGCGCTATCAGACGGATGAGAAAGGTGTGACCCTCGCCTGGTCGTATCCGATGGAGACCATCAGGGGAACGGAGATCGAAGATCTGTCCTCCTTCGAACTGTACCGGGCGGAAGTGCCGCTCAAGGACTACTGTGCCACCTGCCCGATCCCATTCGCCGACCCGGTCGAGCAGCCGGGAGGCCTGACCACCGAAGATGGCAAGGCAAGAACGGCGATGTTCACGATGGCCGGTCTGAAACCGGGTTACAAATACTTTTTCAAGGTTCGTTCCCGAACCAGCTGGTTTGCCCAGAGTGCCGATTCGAACATCGTTACCTTCATCTGGCAGGAGCCTGCCATGGCTCCGGAAGGTTTGACCGCCACAGTCGGCAACAAGCAGATCACTCTGAGCTGGCAGCCGGTCACCACGCTTCGTGACGGAAATCCGGTCAGCGGGCCCCTGCAGTATCAGATCATGCGCAGCAGTGCCGGCAAGAAAACGGAGAAGATCGGGCTTGTCGAGAGGGGGACGACTTTCGTCGACAGGAATGTCGCACTCAAGGAGAAATACACCTACCAAGTGCAGACACAGCTGCTGGTCGGCAAGGAGGTGGTTGCCGGCGGAATGAGCACGGTGTCAGCCCTGTCGGTCGATAAGACTCCACCGGAGCCGCCGACCGGTGTGACTGCCATCGATACCGATATGGGCACCAAGGTACTGTGGGAAAAATCCGGGACCGAAGATCTCGGCGGATACAGGGTCTATCGTCGCGCGGCCGATGCGAAAGAAGCGGTGATGGTCGGTGAGGTGGAACCTGTATACACCTTGTATGTCGATACCGAGAGGGAAAAAGGACAAAGATACTACTATTCGGTCACAGCCTTTGACCAGGGCAGCCCGGCCAATGAGAGTCAGCGGTCGGCTGAGGCAACAACCAGGCATTAACATCGACAACGGACGATCCAGGCACTGTATGCCTGGGTGGGCGGGACCCTCCAAGCCTGAAGTGACGGGGCTGGAGGGTTCTCTTGTCTCTATCCGCGGGGAATGCTCCCGTGTAGTATCCTGAATTCTAATGGAAATATTTCCACTGGCCTTTGCCAAAATGAGCGGCGCGGGCAATGACTTTATCATTGTCGATCACCGTCACAGACAACTCGCTCTTGCCGAGCAGCCCGATTTTGCCCGAAAGGTCTGTCGACGAAAATTTTCTGTCGGTGCCGATGGTCTGATCCTGATCGAGGATTCCAAGACGGCTGACTTCCAGTGGCAGTTCTATAATGCCGATGGTTCCGTCGCCGAGATGTGCGGCAATGGCGCGCGTTGCGCCGCCCGCTTTGCGTATGAGAGAGGAATTGCCGGGAAATCGATGCGTTTCCAGACCATCGCTGGGGTCATTGAAGCGGAGGTGATGGATGATGGCGCAAACGTCAGTCTGCGGATGACCGACCCCGTCGGGTGTCAACTGGATCGTGCAATTGAAGTGGGTGGCAGGCAACTGCAGATTTCCGCAATTGATACGGGTGTTCCCCACGCTGTGATTTTTATTGACGAAGGGGACATTCCCGTTAAACAATGGGGAAGGGAGATTCGCTTTCATCCGCAGTTTCAACCGGCCGGGACCAACGTCAATTTCGTCCGCCTGCTGCCGGATGCCAGCCTGCATGTGCGCACCTATGAGCGGGGAGTGGAGGATGAGACTTTGGCCTGCGGCACCGGAGCAGTAGCTTCGGCAATCATCGCCGGTCTAAGCCGTAAAGCGAGGTCGCCAGTCCAGGTTGTCACCTCCGGGGGAGAGCGGTTGACGGTGATCTTCGATATTCTGGGAGATTCAAGCATTGTCGATGTCTGCCTGCAGGGGCCGGCACGGCTCATCTATGAAGGGCAACTGGTCGCCGAAGCCCTGCTCTGAACAAGGAGTCTGCGGCGTTTTTGATTGGAGGGAAGAGATATGATGAAATTCCATGGCGCATATGTAGCGATAGTCACACCGTTTATCAATGGCCGACTGGACGAGCAAGGACTGGTCGACCTGATCGAGTTCCAGATCGCCCAGGGGACGCATGGTATCGTTCCCTGCGGCACTACCGGTGAATCCGCAACCCTTGATTTCGCCGAGCACAAACGGGTGATCGAACTGACCGTGCAAACGGTCGCTGGACGCGTTCCGGTCATTGCCGGCACCGGCGCCAACAACACCATCGAGGCCATAGAACTCACTGAGAGCGCCAGGGAGAGCGGTGCTGATGCCGTACTTTCGGTGACGCCGTACTACAACAAGCCGAATGCCGAAGGGCTCTACCAGCACTTCAATGCCATTGCCGAGGCGGTCGATATCCCGATGTTCCTCTACAATGTTCCTGGCCGAACCTCCATCAATATGCTGCCCGAGACCGTCGCTCGGCTCTCTCAGGTCAAAAATATCGTCGGTATCAAGGAAGCCTGCGGCAGCATCGAGCAGATCAGTGATGTTATCCGCCTCTGCCCCAAGGATTTTATTGTCCTTTCTGGGGACGATTTTACAGCTATGCCGACGGTCCTGATCGGCGGCAAAGGGGTCATCTCGGTCATCTCCAATGTCTATCCTAGGGGCATGGCTGAGATGATTGAGGCTGCTCTTGCCGGTGATCTGGAAAAGGCGAACACCCTTCACTACCGGATGTATCCGTTGATGAAGGCCCTGTTCTGCGCCCCGAACCCGGTCCCGGCGAAGGCGGCGATGGAGATCCTCGGCAAGATCGCGAGCGGCCTTCCGCGGTTGCCGCTTGCGGCGCTTGACGCAAACGGCATCGAGAAGCTGAAATCTGCCATGTCGGGTCTGGAACTGATCTGATCGTGTCGATCCGGGACAATTTATTAGCAGGAGGTACGCCGTCATGATCAAGGTCATTATTGCCGGGGCTGCCGGCAGGATGGGACAGCGGGTTGCTCATATGGTCAGCGAGCATCCCCGACTCACGTATGCCGCCGCCTTCGAGGCCGCCGGGAACAAATATATCGGTCGTGATATCGGTGAGTTGCTCACGGGCAATCGAATGGGGGTCGTGATCCAGGATGGTCTCGAGGCAGTGATTGGCCAGGGAGATGTGATCATTGATTTTACCTTCCACGCGGCGACGATGGAGTTTGCACGGCTGGCGGCGAAGCACGGCAAGGCCATGGTCATCGGGACGACAGGCCTCACCCGGGAGAACCTCGGCGAACTGAAAGATCTTACCCGCCATTTCCCCTGTGTCCAGTCGCCGAACATGTCGATCTGCGTTAATGTCCTGTTTAAGCTGGCGAAAAAGACGGCGGCAGTACTGGGTGACGATTACGAGATCGAGATCGTCGAGGCCCACCACAACAGGAAGAAGGACGCACCAAGCGGTACAGCGTTAAAACTCGGGGAGATGGCAGCTGCCGGAGTAAACCGCAATTTCAAAGATGTCGCGGTATTTGAACGCAACGGCATTATCGGGGAGCGCGATCCCCGCGAGATCGGGATCCAGTCGATCAGAGCGGCGGACATCGTCGGCGAACACACCATCTTTTTTGCCGGGCCGGGCGAACGGATCGAAATATCGCACAGGGCTCACAGCCGCGATCATTTTGCCAAAGGCGCGGCAGCTGCGGCAGCCTGGGTGGTTGATCGGGAGAACGGGCTCTACGATATGTTCGATGTCCTCGGACTCCAGGACTTCTAAGAGATTGCAAAGCAGAATGGAGAGGGTGTTTGTCGGCCTTGGCTCAAATCTCGGCGACGGTACAGCGATCCTGGCTGCTGCCTGGCGCAGGATTGGCGAGGAAGCGGATATTGTGACAGTTGCCCTTTCCCATCCTTACTCCACGGCTCCCGTCGGAATGGACAGCCCGCACAGGTTCACTAACGCCGTCGGAGAATTGCGGACCAGCCTTACCCCCCGGCAGTTGCTCGATGTGTTGATGAAGATCGAGACGCTGTTCGGCCGGACGCGAAGAGAGGGTGCTCAAGGATATGAGGATCGCACACTCGACCTCGATATGCTCTACTATGGTGAGCGCACCATGGACGATCCAGACTTTGTCCTTCCTCACCCACGCATCGCGGAAAGATTGTTTGTCCTCAGGCCGCTGGCTGAGATCTGCCCTGAAATGTGGAGCAGCACCCATCTCAGGACTGTCAGGGAACTGGAAGAGTCGCTTGTCGAACAGATGGTGCAGGGAGGCATTCCACTGCAGGATGTTGTCCGCCGCAGCTGGACATAAACAGGTTTGGACGGGGACTGGGAGCATGATATGAAAAGCTGCGATGATCCTTACATCCTTCCTGCGATTCCGGGCATCCGGTAAAAGAGGAAACCGTGCTACGTTTTGTCATTCTGGCGATTTTGTTTTTTCTTGTCTACCGACTTCTTGTCGGCAGTTTCAAGAGCAGGAATAAGGATGAAATAAAGCAGCAGGAACTGGCAGACGGTGATGCCAAGGTAAGTGACATTCTCGTCGAAGATCCGGTCTGTCATACCCTGATACCGCGTCAGCAGGCCATCCATCTGCAACACCAGGGTGAAATTGTCTATTTCTGCAGTGAAGAGTGCTGCAATATTTTTGTCAAACAGGGAGAAGAAAAATGAAGTTTTTTATTGATACCGCAAACATAGATGACATAAGAAAGGGCGTTGAGATGGGCATGGTCGATGGCGTGACGACCAATCCGTCGCTGATCGCCAAGGAGAACAGGCCGTTTGAGGAGATTATCCAAGACATCTGCCAGGTGGTAGACGGACCAGTCAGTGCTGAAGTGATCAGCCTTGATACCGACGGGATGGTGCAAGAGGCCCGAACGCTGGCCGCCATGCATGAGAAAATCGTTGTCAAGATCCCGATGACCACGGATGGGATCAAGGCGGTTAAACGACTGACCGCCGAGGGTATCAAGACCAATGTAACGCTGGTCTTTTCGGTGACCCAGGCCCTGCTCGCCGCCAAGGCCGGCGCGACCTTCGTCAGTCCTTTTGTCGGCCGCCTGGACGACATCGGTGTCAGCGGAATGGACCTGATCCAGGATATCATGACCGTCTACAGCAACTACGGTTATCAGAGCGAAGTGATCGTCGCCAGTATCCGCAGTCCGCAGCATGTTCTCGATGCAGCCCTTATCGGAGCAGATATCGCTACCATTCCGTTCAAGGTCATCGAGCAACTGGCAAGGCACCCCCTCACCGACAGTGGCATCGCCCAGTTCCTGGCAGATTGGGACAAGAGGAAGAAATAACGACGAATATTGCCTATGGCGAGGTTACCCGTGATGACACGACATTTCTGGACAACCATCCTGGCGACAGGTCTGATGGTGTGTTTTCTTCCCGCCTTGGAAGGGTGGGCCAGCATGTTTGTCTGCAACGATGGCCGAGGAGGAATGCAGTTCACCAATGCGCCTACAGGGCAGGACTGCCGGCCCTTCACGCCTGAGGCAAGATATATCAGAAGTCCGCGTTCCGGTTTCACTTTTTCCGGCAAGAAACTCTCCCCGTCATCGTATGACAGGTATATCGTCCGCATCGGGAATATGTACAATGTCGATCCTCACCTGATCAAGGCGGTTATCAGGACCGAATCGGCGTTCAACCATCGGGCGGTATCGCGGAAGGGGGCTCAGGGACTGATGCAGTTGATGCCCGGCACAGCCGAGGATCTCCAGGTCGACAACCCCTTCAACCCAAGTGAGAATATCGATGGCGGCGTACGATATCTGCGCAGCCTGCTCGATACCTTTGATGGCAATCTCGTGCTGTCTCTTGCCGCGTACAATGCCGGGCCAGGCCTGGTCAAAAGAACCGGCGGAGTTCCGCAGATACCAGAAACACTTGATTATGTAAGAAAAGTCCTGGCTAACTACCGATTGTACAAATCCCGGGGGGGATGATTGCCGGGCGAGAGGCTGCCTGCCTTTCCTCTTGACTGGAAGGGAAGAGGTACGGTATAAGTTTGCCCGAGCCGGAGTGGTGAAACTGGTAGACGCACTGGACTCAAAATCCAGCGGGGGCAACCCCGTGTCGGTTCGACCCCGACCTCCGGCACCAGGATTAAGCAAGCGGGATCTCAATGTAATTTGGGGTCCCGCTTTTTGCTTTTGCCTCATATTCTGCTGTGGGTGAGTTAACGATAGGCTCACAGTAGGCTGCATTGTGAGCATTCATCCAACAGATTCATGATGCAGTATTCAGCGTGTTATCACCTCCCTTTGTAATTGCTTCTTGAACTCGATTTGATGTCTTGTCGCCTATTTCCTTGACCAGTGCAAGGGAAAATTTGACGCAAATCTTTGAGACCCCATACGGTCCCTCTTCCTCGCGGACTTCCCCCCGGCCACCGCCCCTGCGGATCGAATCGTGTGGTCCAGCATGATTCCTTGCTGACCTGCCTTGATCCTCAGTTATTTTTTCCTGCTGTTGGCACCTCAAGGCCACTCTCGGAAACCAGAACGCCCATAACATCAGTACTCCCGATCCTAGAGGCAGAGTTTGAGGTATGCGTCCTTGATCTCGTCAGGTTGGATGCACAGGTAGTCCAGTGTCTGCCTCTGGGTTGAATGGTTGAACATCATCATGAGTTCAGGGATGGAGGTATTCAACTGGGTTCTCTGATGATAGCCGAAGGTCTTCCTCAGCGTGTGACTTCCGTAGTTGCCTTGGAGGTTTATCTCTGCGCACCATGACTTGACCAAGCGATTGACTGAAGGCACCGTCAGCACACCACGCTGTCCCTTGAATAGATAGTCGCCTTCTTCATAGTGCGTCGCGTGAGTGAGCTTCTGGATAGCTTCAATCGCAGATTGATTGAGGGAGATCCTTCTGCTCTTTCCAGTCTTTTTTTCTTTAAGGATCAGTTCACCGCCAACTGACAGTCCTGCAACCTGATCATACTTGATGCTCAACAGATCACCTGCCCTGAGGTTCGTATTGATCCCCAGGGTGAAGAGGCAGTAGTCCCTAGGTTTGTCTCTCAGTAACTTCTTGATCGCCTGGATGTCCTTGAGGGTTCTAATCGGATCGACCTTGATCTGAGCACCTATGGCCGGTCGGTTGGTGTTCTCGCCTTTCTTCAATGTGTCCTCCCTGGAACTCGTTAAGTTATATCGCCATATACATTTTTACTTAACATCAAGTCAAGGGGAGATTTTGCCAGCAAGAGTGCAATTTGACCTATCGCTTTGATATACGGTCGAATACCAGGAAATCACACTTGTTAACTTTTCCTCATTTGTTAACGAGTTTGGCGTACCTCCATTGAGGCCTCTGTACTCGTTCAGGAGATATTATGGGGAGGGGCGTGTTTGCGGGACTAACTCTGCATCGGATCAGACGAGCAAATCACTTCTTATCGATGCGAATGGAAGTAATCTTTGCGAAATAAATGAATTGAAATATCAGGGAAATACAATACAAGCCACCTCCCAGTAGGGAAGGCTGACCAAATGGGCATCAGACCCCACAGCTCCATCGACCATTAAAGAACCCAAACACCTCTCGGGGGACATTCAAGGAAACCCTTGCACCTTGTCTAATGCTGGCCAGCTACCAGTGTCCACCTCCAACCCGAGAGGCTTTTACCAACGCAAGGACCATTACAATTCCAACACAAGCACCATAGGAGATCCTTTCGCCACATTGAGTGGTCTGGGGGAAGGTGCGTAATCAACGCCGGGAGTACCGGCAATCAACTGAGCAAGGAACCAGAATGAAGAAACCGAAGATTCAAGTCATTGATGCAGTAATGGGGACAGGGAAAAGCACCTGGATCATTAAGAATATGATCAAGAACCACAGCGAGAAGTACGTAGTGGTTCTGCCTCTGTTGTCAGAGGTGGAGCGATACCGGATCGCCCTGAAAGATCACAGGGCTGTCTATGCACCTGACCCTGAGGAGATCGATTCACCGACCATCCAGACAAAACTGGATGCATTCAAGGAGAGACTCAAAAACGGTGCAGAGGTAATTGTAACGACACACGCCCTGTTCAGTCTCTGGGATCAGGAGTGCTTCGACCATATCAAGGACCATGGGTATATCTGCATTCTGGATGAAACTGTGGACCTTGTGCAGGAGACACACATAAAAAACGATGACTATCAGATGCTCCTCAACTCGGGATACATCGAGGAGGAGAGTTACCAAGGCAACGAGAACCTGAAGTCAATCCACAGCACTCCGAAGACTTCCATGTATGACGGTGAATTCTCAGGGTTCATCAAACATGCACTCCTTAACAACCTGATCAGAATGGATGGGAACATCTGCATCAGGACAATCAAGCCGGAAAACATCATCGCCTTCAGGCACTGCTACGTGTTGACTTACATGTACCCAGGGTCACAGATGGATTGCTGGTTCAAACTTTATGGGGTTGAGGTCAACCACAAGACACTGGTCCGGGATGCCCTTATGGGAGATCTCCATTTGGCAGACCACCCTGGGTTCTACTCTGGCGCACAGTTCGCGGACCTGATCACTTTGGAGAGATCACAGAAAATGCTGGAGGTTGGCGCAAGAACACGGAAGAAGACCATCCCTCTGTCAAATAATGATTTCGGTTCGATGGATCACCGGCGATGGGAACAACTTGCAAATAACCTCGTAAATTTTGCCCGCCATAAGACTCTGAAGTTCATCAATGATGCCATTGGGGACGATGTCAGCCACCCAGGGTATTATTTGCTGTGGACTGTAAAGAACCAGTTCAGGTCGAAGTTTGAGGAAAAGCTGAGGTATAGACAAGTCCCTGGTTTCGATGGACCGGAGAGGGAGATCTTCCTTCCACATAATAGCAGGGCTACAAACGACTACGCGCACAAGGCGTGTCTGGCTTACATGACAACTCCTATGCTCCGGGTGCCGATTGCCAAGTTCTTCAAATCCTGCGGTCTCGATTTCAACGACGAATTGTTCATGCTCTCGACCCTCCTGCAGTGGGTTTGGCGGTCACGCATCAGGAACCTTCAGGAGATCCTCCTATACATTCCTTCGGAACCGTTGCGATGTCTGTTCAGTCAGTGGATGAAAGGAGAGGTGGTTGTTAGGGTTTGAAAATCTTGCCATTTTTCTCCGGCAAACTCTGATTTTTCACTATTAATATCATGCTCTTAAGTCGCTCATCCTTAAAAGGGAATCTTCATCAAGGTTGATCCAGAGACCACCACGATGGAGCAGAAGGCTGTTGCTGGTAAAGCATCATCGATAATCAGAGGAATACGGTAATACCTCCTATGTGTCCATCATGGGGTCACCCCCTTACCTGTAGTGGACATATGGGGAGGCATTTCGCTGCATTCCCCTCAAAGCCATTAGCATCGGAGATCCTCGGGAGACCACCCAGGCGAATAGAGTTCACCAGAGCAGTCCTTGAGAATTATCATGGTATCTGCTGGGATACCAACGGTATGTCTCTCCAGTTTCCGCTGGGCAGACACCCAGATTTATTGATTTGATATTGAGGCAATTGAAAGCGATAGGGGGGTCAATATTCAACGCTGATTGACACATCAAGATATAGGGAATCAAAGAGTCTGGTGGATTCTTGATGGCACTTATATCAGTGGATCTCTCCCTCCTCACACTTCGTTCCTGCGGAACTCGGTTCGCTCGGGTCACTGCGTGAGGAGCATTCATGTCTTGAGATTCTGGCACTGTATCTCCACATTTTCCAATAACCAGAACGATAGGACTCACTCGATCAGTTTGTCTCGGGTCAAAGGCAGTTCATTTACCTGATACCCACTTGATACCCATAAAGCGTGCAAACGCTCTGCATACAAGCAAGGAGCAACACCTACATGGAGTCTACAGACAGAAGGAAAGGTCAACTGGCTATGTCCAAAAGACGTTTCCGCTTCAAGAATATGGTGAGAGACAGGATTGCCAAAGGGAACAGCTACTGTCTCCCCATGGACATTTTGGTTGAAACGTTCATGGAACAGCCAGAATCGACAAGAGTACAGGGAATCGCATTCCTTAAAGGTTTCGAAGTAGCGGCGAATATCGATGATACCCAAATTTCTGATGCAGATACCCAAAAAGCAGATGAAGTGGATGCCCAGTTCTCCCGGTCTGATGCCCAGAAATCATTCATCCCCCTGGGGACATCACGGGACGAACTCACAGGGATGCTCATAGACTTCTTCAAGGCCAGAGCGATACCGTCAGCTACCGTCAGAGGGACCATGCTTGAGGTCGCCCAGCGATATTCCCCCATGGAAGCAGGTGATTTTCCCATGTTCATTTGTAATGTCATCAATGAGATCCCCCCGGACACCCAATGCTTGGCAAATGCACTGCTGGGAGGTCTGCGAAAGGCAGAATACGGGGACACAGCAATTTGCAACATCCTTGATTCCATAGCTGACGGTATCCGCAGCCCTGATAAAACAGGTTGATACCCAGTTACCACTCGTAGTGATTTAACGGAAATCCAACCAAGGATCCTTCTCTTCCACCAAGCAGGGGGAGAATGGTCCCTGGTCGGATGCCAAGTCCCACTTCCGCATTCCAAGCATTCTGCAGTTCCTCCTCTCCACAGGTATCCACTTGCCATCTGTAGTTTTCGCTACTCGATAAAGTCCTCCCCAGGCAAACCCATAACTGACTAGACCCAACTCCTCTGCTGCCCTGAAGATGAAGATCAACTTATCTGGTTCTTCGCCCAGGATCTGAGCATCTGCATCGGGTACGCCTTGAACTACTACGGCAACTTCGCAGACAGGATCCCGGCACACATGCAGGGCCTCGTCCACATCAACCACGGCAAACGGGCCTATCGGGTCTACTCCCTGGAGGGTGCCCTCACCTTCCTGTCGCACGTCAAGGACAACACCGAGGACTTCAAGATGTGGCTGCTGACGCACGTCTATCCGGCAACCGTGATGAGACTGTCTGATAGACTCGCCATGGCCCAGTATCTGCTCGACCTTGCAATCCAGATCGAAGGAGAAGAGGCATGACATTCACAACAGCACAGCTGAGAGCAATCGAACAGGCAATCGGTAGGGATGCCCAGGTCACAGTGGTGGTCGGTGGCGGTTCATTCGATTACATGCGGTTCGACTGTGGGCCTGCCTACCTTGAGGTCTCTGCAATGCATGGGGGACAGAGGGTTAAATCAAGAGTCTCTGTCTCTCCCTATAGTCACATACCAGTATCCCACTTAGCTGAGAAACTGGTGATGGATATTAACTGCCACATCATGCGCGAAGAATTCCGGAGGGCATTCTGAAATGAAGATCAAAGCGAAACTGGAGTTCATGCCCCGCAGGGAAGATGGATGCTGCAAATACTGTGCGTTCTACGGTGTTCCCGGTGGACCGTGCATGAAACCATCGACAGCCGAGAGTTGTTCCGGTGGATTCTTTGTGATCACCGAGGCGAAACTGAGGAAGAACAAGAAACCGATAAAACCCAAACGCAGTCTGGAGGATTTCTGAGATGAACAAGAAGGAGATAGGCATCCTGGGGTTCCTCACCTGTCTGCTTGTGGCTGCTTGGGTGGGGTTCGTGTACTCCTGCTCTGCCGCGATTGACTCAGCAGGAGGAGTCCATGGGATTGCCGTGAGCGTGGGCAAGGAAGTCAAGGCCATCAAGAAGGAGATCAACGAATGAACGACCTGACCGTAATACAGGAAACCATGAGCAGCAAACAGATCATGACACTGCTCAACGAGGGCAAGCCCAAGGAAGAACACTTCCGGCACGACAACATCAAGGTCTCAATGGAAAGGCTGCAAGATCGAGGAGTTATATCGTTTACTGCAATGTAGGAACCGACTCCCGGTGGCGGAAAACCCTTGACTACCTACCACGTCAACGAACGGGACTCCTACATCACGGTCGCCCAGTTGTCTCCGGAGTTCACGGCACGACTGGTGGACCACTGGAGGGAACTGCGGGGTGAGAACGTGGAACTGAAGGCACTGGTGGCAGCACAGGGCAAGAAGATCGACATGCTCTGCGACAAGATCCTGATGATCGCCACGCCACCGGCATCCTCTGACACGGTTGCAGCTGAACGCTCATCGTCAAAACGGAAGCATGTCTACTGCTATGATGTCATCGAGGTCAAGGCCCTGCATAACCGAGGACTGTCCGAGATGCAAATGGCAGCAGAGACTGGGTTCAGTCCACTCACAATCCGCCGCATCGTCCGTGGCGAACGTGACCACCTACTCGTACCATAAACAATACAATTCTAAGGAGATACAACTCATGATCAAATTCGCAGTCGCCACCTATGGCACCCTCTTCCTCTTCGTCGGGATCTGCATGTTCATTGTCGGTTCCTTCACATGGCCCTACATCATTGGTGCCTGGGCACTGTACTTTGGTAAGGCCGTGTTCATCTCATGGTGGAAAGGTGGACTCATTGGCTTGGTGCCAGGGCTGGGGCCGATAGGCATCCCGGTAGCCATAATCACTTGGATATGCATGATGCTACTCATCTAAAGGAGACACCCCATTCTAATCTTTGACCTCGAAACCAACGGACTGTTGGAGGAGGTCAGCAAGATCCACTGCCTAGTAATCTACGATACCAAATCTGATACACTCCACATCTTCGACAAGGCACATCGGCCAATAGCTGATGGGATCCGGATGCTTGAGAAAGCTCTCAAGATCGCCGGTCATAACATCATCGGGTACGACCTCCCGGTAATCCGTAAGCTCTTCCCAGAGTTCTCCTTCACGGGGGAAGCAGTAGACACCCTCGTCATCTCCAGGGTGGCATTCACAGACATCAAAGCAGGCGACTATGGCAGGTTCCAGCGGGGGCAACTCCCTGGGAAATGCATTGGTTCCTATGCGCTTGAGGCTTGGGGATACCGACTTGGGGAACTGAAGGGGGACTATGGGAAGACCACGGACTGGAAGGAATGGAATCCGGACATGACCAAGTACTGTGTCCAAGATGTGCGAGTGACAGAGAAACTCTATAACAGACTGAAGAAAGAATGTACTCTCGTTTCAAGTCCTTGATGAGACAAATAACCCACCCCCACGACCTCGGCAGGTCGGTGTGCCAACGCACTCTCGTTTCAAGTCCTTGATGAGACGCAAGTAACGCTCGGAGTATGCGAGGAAGCAGGCGTGCCAACGCACTCTCGTTTCAAGTCCTTGATGAGACAGGAAGGGGAAAATACCGGAGTGGAAGGAGTCGTGTGCCAACGCACTCTCGTTTCAAGTCCTTGATGAGACTGTAACCGCGTACAAGGCCAGTTTCAGTGCCCTGCAAGGAGTGAATTCGCGAACCTCCCTAATGTTGCCTAAGTCTCAATACCAAAGATGAGAAATGATCGAACTTTCATCCTGATTTAGAGGCGTTGAACAGTTTGCGAACCTCCTAGAGTTTTTCTGTTTAATCCCGTCTCGCGCAAGAACTTGAAAGAGTATGTGTTTTGATCGGTGATGGAGGTTTATATTGCCCCCATCGAGGCACATCGACCAACTATGCTTGCCCCTATAGAGCAATTACAAAAACAGTATCCTAGCAACCAAAGGAGCGCAAGTGTTATTGCTTTATTGCTGATTTGATCTTAGCCCTGGTCATCCCCCAGAAGGTTTTCATTGGAAACCACAGATCACTGGGCAAGGTTATTCCTGAAGGATCTCGGAAAAAGGTTGTGTATTCATTGCTGAGTTCGAGCGCTTCCTCTTCAAGAAGGGCAATATCCAACAAATCCTCATTGACCTCTTCCTTTTGGGCGACTGACGATCTACTGATGGACTCCCATTTTGATGCTGTAATACGCTCCCATCGGCAAGACCCTGATTCATGACCTGTTGGGATCAAATATCCGCAACCACTCATGGCGCCTTGCAACCTTTTTCCAATGGATCGAGGGACCCAAATCTCATCTCCTTTCAATGTAATCTTCCGTGCAGGAATGCGGATCGCTTCTCCATGTCTCAACCAGAACCGGCGTTGCAGATTCTGAGCTGCGTTAATGTCAGCATGTATTCTTGAAATACCACCGTTTCCATCACAAGAAACAAAGATTTCACCGCCACCCCTAGGGATAAGATCACCGGCCTTGCAGATTCCGAAATCAATGTCTGGATTCTCCTTTTGGAGGGATTCAATTAGAAACTGGTTTGACAGATCTTCTTTTCTCAGGGCATGACAACGAATGCCTGGCGTTGCAAGTCTTGCATGATATCGACTTGAGAAGGCGGCAGAGGTATCGCATACATGAATCCCATACAGTTCCCCCTGCATTGCGACTTCAAGAGGGATCGATCTATGCGACCACTTCATAAGTTGACTGTTCTCTCTTCTTGGCCTATCAGTCTGCATGAGGTAGCGACTGAGATCCTCAAAGAGAATCACTTGACAGGGAGCATATGATTTCTTCCAATTCCCTTGATTGTCTCTCAAGAATCCTCTGGCAGATTGGACGAGGAGGTCAGCACCCGTTTTCAGACGATCTCTTTTAACACTGTCCAAATGTTGCAATAGACGGGTTGCGAAGACACCCCTCTTGACCCGATCAGCCCGCCTGATTTCTCCGCTAAATCTACCTAAGTGACTCCATGAATGCAGAAAGCGTCTTGTATCCTCAAGATGTTGAATAGCCCACATCGTTTTACCAGCATACTTAAGATTCGAATTGAGACGGTTCGCTCGTCTCCATTCCCGTACTTTTCTCCCAAATGCATTCCTTAGTGCCTTTAGAGACTCCTTGATCTTCCCCTCCCAAAGAGGCTGAGAAACAGATGTGGAGGTGACAAGGCCTTTGTATATAGTTCTTTCAAATTCAAAGATGTCCTGATCTTGGCAAAGTAGTTCTAAAATATCTTTTCGATCTTCTGGGTCTATCCCTGCAAGAGCATATATTTTTCGGTATCTCCCAAGGACTCTCCGCATTGCTCTTAATTCTGCATCCTTTGTCTTTTGCAGTTGCCTTCCCTTATTGCCGACATCTTCATCAGGGAGGTTGAGCATGAAGGAGCGTTCATGATTGGCCCATAGATTGAGTCCTTCAATTTCAAATGACATCCCTGAGGTTGGTTTATGTTCAGAAAGTTCAAAAACTGAACAAGCGCCGAAGGATCTGATGCCGAGATCGACTGAAAGGACTCTCAGGCCAGATACCACCGATAATTTGTGTTTGCTATTGCCAGATGCAGAAGAGAAGTGTGAAATAGCCTGTGGTCTCTTTGGAGTCCATCCGTCAGGGAGAATACGCTCTATATCCAATGAGAGCTTGAGAAATACAGGTCCAATATCCCCATGCTCAACTGATTCAAAGCGTCTGTTCTTGAGATATGGCCAGTCCATGAGGAGATCAGCAGCGCCAACTTTGCTCCTGTATTCTTCATCAAGAACAGATTGATGAGTGATAGTAACTTCAGACTTTGTCTTTGAAATCTGAGCAACCTTGAATTGATCTGATGGAGCAAGGGGAAATTCAAATGTTTGATCGATGAGTTTGCCTGATTCGGATTTGCACAATAGCGGAAGCTGAACATGAAGTCCTTCCACAGGAGAGTGGGTGATTACATAATTCTTAAAATTACTTCCCCCCTCAGCCTCCCACTGTATTGACCTCGGATGCTCGATTGGATCAGGCAGAGTCATATACGCCGTTTCCCTGGAACGCTCAAGGAGACCTCTCATTGCATTCATTTTGGCGAATATGCTAAGTGCATCTTCATCAGCGTCCCAAACTGCATGGTTTTCTGGTTTTGCTAGCCATAGGAAGAGATGGGGATCTCCAAACCGTCCTCCTTTCTTTGTTTGCTCCTTGCTCGCTATGGATTTCAGGGAATCGTATGTCCTTGTGGTGTTTTTCAGCCACTTATCACGAAGATCCTCCCAGCCTCTGATCTGTCTTCTGGTAATCCGAAATGGGCGCTGCATTGGAAGGCTTCTATTTTGGCCGAGTTCTTTCTCTTGCCGCTCTTTCTGATACTTTTCAAGAGTTTCAAAGCAAATAATGAGTGAAGGTGTTGTGTGTTTTTCACTGAAGCTTTCAACCCTACGTTTTCTTTCAAAGTGATCTTCTGCTGATTTAATGCACCAACTTTCCCAGGAGAGCATGTGTCCTACTGCAAGGCGAAAAGCAAGGCGATCCCAGCGGCTCAAAGATCCATCAGACCCTTCAAGTTTGTCTGCAAAGTAGGCAGGGAAGAGAGGCAAGACGCCCATTTCCATCAATTGACATATCACCTTTGGGGCACCCTCAATTTCTTTGATCTTCTTGTCTATATCCTCAGAGAACGATTGGGGCCAAGATGGGTCACCGGTGAGGAAAAGTTTTTTCCATTTAGGGGGTGCGCCGGTTTCAGAAAGTCGTTTAATACCTGCAGATGTTGCGGACCATTTTTTGGCATTTTCAACGGCTTGGGGATCTCCTGCTTTTAATTGTCCAACCCAATCAGGTATTGTGCCAAGCTTTTCAAATATTGAAAGGTAGCCGATACTAATTGGGTCAGTTAAAGGGCTTAGAAAGCCATTTGCTTGTTGGGCATTGCCGTCCTCCTTGACTGATGAGGGTACAATGAATTCGTAAAATTTCCTGACAAGTGAATTCAATTCAGCATCAGTACCAAGAGGCTCAGGGAGACCGTTCTCTAACTGTGCTCTTCTGATTCTGGATAGCCGTTCCTGTTGAATGCTTTCTTTAGAGACAACGTCCTTGTCTGAAATGTGGTATCCAAGCCCTCTCATTATCAGGAGTTGTTCCTCATAGTAACGTACAGCATCATTAACAGCTGCATGAGTGGTCCATATGCTTTGCCTAGATTTTTCACCTTGGGTGTTGCGGGAGATAACTATCTTGAGATTGATTGACCGGACAGGCATAGTAGATCCTCGGCTGAAGTGATTCAGAGCGGTTCTTTGGCCTAGAGATTTATAATAATCCTATGATAATGTGGGGTTTAAGCCTAACACGGCACTATTCATATTTGTATCATTATTTGCCACTGTCGAAAAGTATCCTTCCGATTTTCATCATGACGATGATCTGGATAAGCAAGGATTTGATGTAGGGCCACATTCAAGTCAATCCTGTCGCCAGTTTGGTATTTTCTCTAATGGGATACATCGATCAGGGCGTTACCGAGCTTGACCAAGAGAAACTCCCCAGCCTTCTGGAATTGAAGTACCACTCGGTCAACGATGCAGTGACGCAACTGGGGAGTGTCACGGAGATCAGGGATGTTTTCGTCAACTTCCAGGGATATCTCTATCAGCCGCTTGATCGTCAGTAGCTCAACAGATAGACTTTGATTCTCCAGCTTTGAGACCCATCCTGGGGCAGCAAGCTTACTCTGCCTCAGAACAGGGAGAGCAAGAGCATTGAGTCCAAGCCCTCCCCTGTGGTAGTCTCAGTAATCCACTTCCTGAAGAGCCCTTTTCATTGCCACAAGGTTATCGCGGGAATGCCACTGGATGTACTGTGCTGTGATATCGTTGCTCTTGTGATTCAACAGCCGTTTCACCATGAGGTAATCGACACCGACCTCAGAGGCTCTTGTAGCAAATGTCCTGCGTAAGTCATGGCATTTGAAGGTGACCCCCAGGGCTTTCGACAGACGCTTCAGTGTGGGTCTTTCGTCGCTGATATTGCTGTCATCTTTTTGGGGTGAAGGGAAGACATACACAGTATCGTTGCTGGCTTTCTTCAGGATCTCCTGAATGGGGTCTGTAACTGGCAAGTAATGTGGTCTGTGGTTTTTGACATCCCGGATGACAATGCAGGACACCTCATTCACCGTCTCGATGTCCTCCCATTTCAGCCGCAATGCTTCGTTCTTCCTGAGACCAGTGTATAGCATCAGGTGAACCGCGAGGGTCATTGGATGGGTTTCTTTCCAGGTGATCTGCAGGAGCTTCCTTGCCTGATCTGCGGTGAGGTAGTGCTCACGTTTAACGATGCTCCGGTCAATGCGCTTCTGCTTCAGGACGTTTACCGGGTTGTTCTCAATGATTTGATCGGCACAGGCATAGTTCATCAGGGCAGACAATATCCTCATGACTTTGGTCGCCTGTGAGTATGTGGGTTTTCCTCCGTTGACACCCTTGTCCCTGATCTGGCAGAACCGCTTTTCAACCATCTCCCTCGTGATGGAGACCACAGGTTTATCCAGCCAGTCCTGCAAGTAGAACTGAATGACCTGTGTGTGGTTCTTCAGGGTGCTCGGTTTGAGGGTTACCTTCGAGGTGTAGGTCGTGAACAGCTTCCCGAGTGAGTACTGCCGCCTGATGGATTCCTGAAGCTGACCTGTCTGGACGAGATTCAGGAACTGAATTGCTTCTTTCTCTGCTTCAGGAATCGAGAGCGCAGGGAATGTTCCCAGTGTTTTCCTATAGTTGGTCCCTTTGTATTTGGTCTCAGCAAAGAACTTGATGACTCCTGATGTATTCACCTTGACCCCAAAACCTCGGAGTGTAGTAGCCCGGATGAAATAAGGTGTTTCTAATGGTTCTAGTCTTTTCAGTACGTTAAGAGTAATATTTCGTCTCATTACAGTAGGCTCACAGTAGGCCCACAGTAGCTTTTTGAGGCAAAATTGTGCTTATTCTGGCAGTCTGGCCATACCGGAGAAACCTCGTGTTTTATACTCTAACTATCTGATTTCAAACAAGAGGTACGGTATAAGATTGGCCGAGCCGGAGTGGTGAAACTGGTAGACGCACTGGACTCAAAATCCAGCGGGGGCAACCCCGTGTCGGTTCGACTCCGACCTCCGGCACCAGAATGAAGTAAGCGGGATCTCAATGTAAATTGGGATCCCGCTTTTGTTTTTTCCGCTCCTTGTAGGGAATGTCTATGACCTGGGAGCAGTTCAAATATGTCTGTCTGTATTTCCGGTGATCATCAATCAGAATATGTGGGTGAAGATGAGGGCTGCCAGGTCTCCCTCGGAGCGATCTTCCGCGCCAAATTCCGTGACATATCTTAACGTCACATTGGTTTTCAGGGAGGCGATGAAGTAATTGATCTCCGGGCCGGCTGCGTATACACGGTCGCGGGAATCGGTTGCCCCTTTGCCGGAATCATCGGAAACCTGCCACTGGCAATAACCGGCAGCCCCGATCTCCCAGAACTGCGCCAGTTTCTTGCCGACGCCCCATTCGAAATGGAAATCGTCGCCGTTGGTCATATCCGTGTCATCGTTCTCTCCGTGAAATTCATAACGGGCCAGGATGGAAGCGGACCATGTTTTAGCCAGGTCAAGATAGTAGGTTCCACCTGCTGTAATCATCCCCGTCCAGTAATTCAAACCAGGTGAAGCGGGCTCTGTTTCGTCGTATTCGCCTACAGGCAGGTAAACACCAGCTGCAAATGATGCATCATACCGATCGCCGTGCCATGACAGGCCGAAAGGTTCAACGGCGATGTCACCCAGGCCGAATTTGTCGTCATCGAAGAGGGTTGCATTTCCCATTCCGAGGCTGACATCGGTATTGACAAGGGGGACGATGACATCGGCGAAATAGTCTGCTCCTAGGAGCTTGTATTCCGAGACCCAGATGAGTCGCGGCACCACGGCAAACACGTCGAGATCGAAGTCTCCGAGGCTGTCCCCGTTCGAATCCTTCAGATCGCCTGCACTGTAATACACATTGTACAACCGGAAGTATAACCCCGGCGGAGGCAGTGATGCCGCCCTGATTCCCTCTACGCCGTTGGTGTAATGGTTGCCGAAACCGGCCCAGGAAGCTGTGGTGCACAGAGACAAGAGGGCGAATACACTTGCGGCGCATAATCCTTTCATTGATCATCTCCTGTTTGAATTGAATGGGCCTGATCGGCGGACCAGTATGGGGAAACGGCAATCTGTCAGATCGAGGCAATCCCTCTCCGCAACGGATAATGAATCACCATCTTCCATTGAGGTGCAGCAGCAATCTGATCGCAATGTCAATGCAACTTCTACCGCATTTCGAATTCACTGCCAACAGAGAGACGGACAATTGCATCAAATATGCATTTTCGTCAATTGGCAGGATGATTCTCAATATCAGCCACTGGAATCTGTCTGGCAGTTCACATGCGATATACAATGGGAGAGGTGGCTGGTGTACGGGCACAGTGAGCTCGTCACGGGCTGTTTGCAGAGGGGAGACCGCTGACGACGGAACGACTGACGGGACTTCTCCACGGAGCACCAATCCGGAAAAGGGCTCCTTGGTCGTATCAGCCAGCAGAGGCGCGAATAGTCGGCAGGGACAACGCAGGAGAGAATTCGGCAGGCAACGAAATAGACCAAAGGCCTGCTCATGATACTGACCCAGTGACCCCGGCTGCTTCCTGAGCATCTTTCACCTGGAGGGGAGCGGCAGAGAGAAGGTTCCTTGGCTTGAATTCCGTCAGCTCTTTGATATACCATTTAATCAGTCTGAAAGGAGGTTGAAGGGTAACCATGTGAATCAATGATGCGGCTGTCCCCGCGATCATCCACTCAGGGCCAAAAAATGGAATCGGTACAATTACGGGATGTCTCTTCCCATGACGCCTATATCAACAGAGAGCTGAGTTGGCTCTCGTTCGCCCGCAGAGTTCTCGAGATAGCGGAAGACGAAAGCCAGCCGCTGCTTGAGCGGATCAAGTTCGCCGGCATCATGGGGATGATCTTTGATGAGTTCGTCATGAAAAGGCTCGGCGGACTGCATGAAAAGTTGAAGAAGCAGCCGGGTGTCGTGGGATACGACGGACTCAGACCTTGCGAAGAACTTGAGCTTTGTCGCGATGAGCTGCAGCGGCAGATGGAGATCCTCAGCAACCTCTTCGAGGATGTCCTGCGCCCGGCCCTGACCCGGGAGAAAATATTCCTGCCGCCCTACAGCGAACTTGCCGGCGGGGACAAACTGTTCGTCGAGAAATATTTCGAGGATTCGGTTCTGCCGATTCTTACCCCGCTGGCCGTCGACGCCGCCCATCCTTTCCCGTTCATCAGCAATCTCAGCCTCAACCTCGCCGTCGTCATCACCAAGGCAGATGGCCGTCATCGCTTCGTCCGGCTGAAGGTACCGGCCAATCGCAGGAGATGGGTGGCTCTGCCGGATAATCGTGGCTATGTTCGGCTGGAGGAGATTATTGCCAATAACCTGCACCTTCTATTTCCCCGCGCCACGGCCATCACCACGTTCTGCTTCCGAGTCACCCGCGGTGCCAAGGACAATCCCTGGGATCGTGCCCGACTGGATGACCAGATCGGAGAGGAACTTGTGCCCGGCAGCATTATCGGCATGGTGACGGCTGAACTGAATTACCGCAAGTTTGCCGGGATTGTCAGTCTGGAGGTGGATGAGTCGTTTCCTGACGAATTGCTGGCCTGGCTTGTCGAACAACTCGGCATCGAGATTGCTCAGGTGATGAAAATCCGTGGGATGCTCGGCTATGGCGATCTTCTCGAACTCAAGGTAGAGGGGCGTAATGACCTTCGCGATCCTCCCCATATTCCGGTTCCCCATTACCGTTTGAAGAAGATTCACCCACTCGACAGCGATAGCTTCTTCGATGAAATAAAGAAAAATGACATTCTTATCCACCTGCCGTATCATGATTTCGATTCCTCGGTGCTGAGGCTCCTTCAGCATGCGGCTATCGACCCCAAGGTTCTGGCGATCAAGTTGACAATCTATCGCACGTCCACCCAGTCGCCGATCGTCAAGGCGTTGATGGAGGCCTCAGCTCGCGGCAAGCAGGTTGCCGTTCTGGTCGAGATCACCGCCAGGTTCGATGAAGAACCTAATATAGCCTGGGGCAAAAAGCTGGAACAAGGGGGGGCGCACGTCGTGTATGGCGTGGAACGACTGAAAACCCACGTCAAACTGGCAATGGTGGTCCGTGAAGAAAGCGACGGCATTCGGCGTTATGTTCACATCGGCACGGGCAATTACCATACCGGAACAGCCCGCCTCTATGGCGACCTGGGTATTCTCAGCTGCAACCGGCAACTCGGCGAAGACGTCAGCAGATTGTTCAACGAACTGACAGGGGCTATTGCCGCCCAGGAATACAATCTTCTTTTTGTCGCTCCCCATAACATGCGGGAACGTTTCACCGCACTTATCCGCCAGGAGGCGGAAAACGCCAAGGCCGGAAAACCGGCTGGCCTCAGGGCCAAATTAAACCAGTTGCAGGATCGTGACATCATCCGGGAACTCTACCTGGCGAGCCAGGCCGGGGTACCCATCTCCCTGAATGTGCGCGGGCTTTGCAGCCTGCGGGCAGGGGTTCCGGGACTCTCGGGGACCATCCGGGTCTTCAGTATTCTCGGCCGTTTTCTTGAGCACAGCCGGATTTATCGTTTTGAAAATGGCGGCGACCCTCTCTTTTTCATAGGTTCGGCGGACTGGATGAAACGCAATCTTGACCGGCGGATGGAAACCATTGTTCCCGTCTTCAACCCCGAGATCAAGGCCGAACTGGAGAAAATCCTCTCCGTTTACGAACGGGACAACACCTTTTCCTGGGAAATGCAGCCAGATGGCCGGTATGTGCGCAGGGCGCCGGAGGCCGGCGAGGAGCCTCTGGCAGCCCAGAAATATTTTGCTTCATTTACCCGCTGAGATTTGGAAATCCTGCATCTTGGTGTCAGGAGAACCTGATCCTGTCGGGAGGAACGTGCTGCGGGAAGGCACTATAAAATGCCGGGGAACTCTACCAGAGCATGGTCAACAGGTAGAGCACGGGGAAAACAAATCCGGCACCGGTAAGGATAAGTCCGCGCCAGCGGGAAGCTCCCCGGATCATCAGCAGCCCGGTCAAAGCGAGGATCAGCAGCGCAATCGCATAGATGTCGGCCAGCCATGTCCAGAGACCCTTGGCTTTGTTCAGATGCAGATAGTTTACTTCGAAAAGCAGCGGCCGACGTTTGACCCTCTCCTGCTGCACCTGTCCGGTATCCAGGTTTACATCGAGGGTATTGCCTTCAACAAAAATTCTGATCGTCCGTGGTGAAAGCATTGCGACATTCTTCAACTTTGCCGTCTCTCCCAACGCCAGCAGAACCTGATCCACATAGGCCGCGTCCGGCTGCCGATCCCTTTGCAGAGGCGGGACCTCAGCCGTTGATTTCTCTATGGTATAGCTGGGGTTGAAGCCGTGTGAGGTGTGGTTGACCACCACCCCGCTGATGGCGTAGATGATGGTCAGACCGATACAGAGGTAACCGATATCCCGGTGCAGGAGGTGGTTGAGCTTTCGCCAATGCATATCGGAGCTACCGGATCACCGCGCCGAGTCCGCGGATGCGGAGGAAGTTCACCGGTCCGGTGATGGTGGCAGGGTCGAATGTGCCACCGGATTCCATGGCCTGATGTCTGGCCAGTTCCACCGCCTCTTCCCGAGAGAGCTTCAATTCCTCGGCGATGCCTTCCACCAGGGCAGTTCTCCCTTTGGCCTCCAGCGGAAAGACGATCTCTCCGTCCACAACTTTGACCTGAATTTTCTCGAACGGGATGTCGCTCGAGATATCCATCCAGCATCCCCGCGCTGCGCAGACGTTGATGACCATGCCTTCAATAAGTACCCGTTTACCGACGTATTTGCCGGCATTCTTGTTGATATCTGAAACCTTGGTCACTTCTGTAAGCGTCAAGGGTTCTCCCAGCCTGATTTCCCCGGCAAGCACGAAACCGGGAAGGGGGAGAAGAAGCAATATCGCGAGCAGTAATCTTTTCATGATGTCTGACCTCATATGGTTGAATGACTTTCAGATCCGACCTGGGAATCGTTTTGAGAATGTTATTCATTCCCTTCAGATCTGCAAGCCTGTTTTCCGCAATCGAAAATTTTCACCAGTTATATCGTGAGGACGGTTAGAAATACTCTTGATGATAGTTTTATTTATTGAAAAACTATCGAAAAACTTACATTGCAAACAGGGCCAACGGACATATCGTTAAGGCAAGGAAAGCAATCCACGAAAAGATTGCGCCAGACATCACCAACTACAACGAAGAGGTGCATCATGAGAGGCGATTACGGATCCCTGGTATGGGTCAATGATAAGGACGGGCATGAGTATGTATGTATCGCAGAAGGCAATGTCGGTGACAAGCAGGACTTTGATGCTCTTTCAGAGAGTGAAAGGGCCACCTGTGCAGACACCAACCATTTCATCCCCACCGATCGCTGGTAGGCTCCCTTGAGAGGCGCTGGCAGCAGAGAAAAGTGCCGCCGGCGCCTGGAATGGCTTTCATCTCATCGAGTATTGTTAATCCTGCCAGTGGCGCAAGAATTGTCTATCCTTGGCTGAACCGCGGACAATCAAAATGCCCGGTGGGTTGTGGATTGCCAGTGACAAGAATCTCAATTTATGCTTCTGAAGGCTGCGGACACAGGTTATTGTTGGCCGGTGTCAACGATACGGCGTTTCGTCATGCTTTTTGATCCATTTCAGCGCCGAAGACCCTCAGAGGGAAATCATGCAGCTGCTGGTTCCGGTCCTGGAAATTTCTTACCTGTCCATTCTTTCTGGTTTCGGCAAGGGAGGAGAGGGCGAGTTCGGAAGAAATCCATTGCCCTTGATTCAAGAGGCTTTCCGTCAGGATACCGTCTTGCGGAAAGCCGTCGTCGATGGGAGTCAGGATGGCGGCGCTGCCGATATTGACATCGACCGCTTCTGACCAGCCGGCAACGCCCACCGTTGCCGATTGCACGACAAAACATTGATTTTCCAACGCCCTGGCTCGGCAGCTGACTCGGACGCGGTGATGGCCGTGAGTGGTGTCGGTGCAGCTGGGAACCAGCAGGACATCCGCCCCTGCTTCCACCAGTTTTCTGGCGATGTGGGGGAATTCGATATCGTAGCAGATACAGATGCCGAGTGTCCCGGAGTCGGTGGGAAAGATGGTGAGGGCATCACCCCCATCAATCCCCAGCTGTTCAGATTCGAAGCGGGTCATCACCAGTTTGTCCTGAAAGCCGAAACTGCCGTCCGGGAAAAAAAAATGGCAGCGGTTGCGGAAGGTGTGCCCATTGGCTACGACCGGGAATGTCCCGGCTGCGATGTGGAGTGCATGTCGTTTGGCCATCTGGCTGAAGAGCTCGATAAAATCCGGTAAAATATCCTGCAGTGCTGACAGTTGAAGGGATAACGAAAGATGGCTCCTTTTCGGAAGCAGCGAGACCAGCTCCATCGCCAAATATTCAGGAAACAGAGCGAGCTGAGCTCCTGCAGCTGCAGCCTGATGCAGCCAGATATCGATTTTTGTTGCGTAGGACTTCCAGTCGAGCAGTTTCTCGATGGGGTAGGCTGCCGCAGCGACCAGCATTTTTTTGCCATTCATAGCACGGTATTTACAAGGATTTCAGCCAGAACATCATCTGATGCCGGGTCTCGAAGGTCTGGCCGATGTCCTTCCAGCTATAGTAGGTGACGAGTGAAGGTTCGGGCGTGTAGCCGAAGTGCTTCCAGATGGCATCGAGTGGTTGATATCCTGGTGGGCGCAGCGGATGGTCGTCGGGTCGGACCACAGCGCAGAAACAGCACATTTCCAGGCCGAGACTGCGGGCATATTCTTCACGGCTTTCCATGAAGAGGCGATAGAGCCCGCGGCCCCGGAATCGTTCCAGCAGAACAGACTCGCCGCAATAGAATAGCCTGGCAGGATCGAAGCCACGGTCGATCAAAGGCTGTTTGCATTCCTCCGTCTCGTACTGCATCGGGACACCGGTGGAAGCACCCACGATCAGGCCGTACTCCCTGTCGATGGCAAGCGCCGCCATTGCCAGCTCGGCTGAACAATAGGTTTGCAGGTAATGTTCCTCATATGCCGGATTGCCATCGTACAGGTAGGGAAACTGGCGAAAGACCTCGATTCTCAACCGGGCAAGATCGGCGATATGGGGCAGCAGATCTTTGCCGGAGACAATTTTCAGGTCGACCGGGGAGGGGTTCCTCTGCCATGGGTGAGGTGAAATGTCCACTTTCGTCAGAGAATTACTTGTTGAGCAGGCTGGGTATCCATTTCACCAGAATGCCATGCAGCGTTTGGAGATCTATCGGCTTCGTGAGGTGGTCGTTCATCCCGGCGGCCAGGCTGGCATCGGCATCTTCTTTCCGGGCATGGCTGGTCATGGCGATGATCGGTACCGTATTGCCGGCTTCTCGGATCATGCGGGTTGCAGTCAGCCCGTCCAAATCCGGCATCTGAATGTCCATCAGAATAAGATCGAAGCGGCCATCCATCGCCAGTTCAACGGCTCTCCGACCGTTTTCGGCCATGGAGATATGAAATCCTGCCTGACCGAGCAGCACGCCCAGCAGATCACGATTGAGGGCGTGATCGTCAACAACCAGGATACTTTTCCCTGCCACGCTTTCGGGGGTAAAAATCAACGGCGCTGCCTCTGGTCTTTCCGCGAATTCCTCCTGGCTTCGGCCAAAGGGGATGGTGACGGAGAACTGGCTTCCGATGCCCGATCGGCTTTCGAAGGCGATGGTTCCATTCATCAATTCCGTCAGTTTCTTGCTGATCACCAGTCCCAGGCCGGTTCCGCCGTATTTCCGGGTAAGGGATCCGTCGATCTGGCTGAAAGGCTTGAAAAGTTTATCCTGTTCGCCTTTGGCGATGCCGATGCCGGTATCATCGACGGTGAATTTGATCACCATCGTTTCCCCTGTTTTTTCGATTGGTTCGATCCGCAGGAGAACGTGACCTTTTTCGGTGAACTTAATGGCGTTGCCGACAAGGTTCATCAGGATCTGCTTGAGACGTGACGGATCACCCCTAACCACCTCGTCGTCTTCCACCTGCACCTCGACCATGAATTCAATTTCCTTGGCCTGAGCCATCGACAGCTGCAGCCTGTGTACTTCGTTGACGATATCCAGGACCCTGAACTGCTCCATCTCAAGGTTCAGCTGACCTGCTTCAACTTTGGAAAAGTCCAGGATATCATTGACGATAGTAATCAGCAGGCTGGCTGAGTCGCTGATATTCTTGACATATCCTGTCTGCTCTGGCGACAGCTCTGTCCCCAGGGTCAAATGGGTCATACCGGTGATGATATTGATCGGCGTGCGGATCTCATGGGACATATTTGCCAGAAATTTGCTCTTTTCCCGGTTGGCCTGCTCAGCTTCGTCCCTGGCCTTTTCCAGCTCAACCTGGGCCCTGAGGCGTTCTTCGGCCAGCCGTTCCAGGTTGCTCCGCTGGGTGTGCAGTTCGATGTTTTTCCTGTACAGTTCCCGGTTGTGGTAAAAAAAGAACAGCAGGAAGGGCAGAGTAAGGGTGATGAAGTAGAGCACGTGGAGCAGCGAAGCCACGAGTTCCTTGCGGAGCAGCTCCTTGACATGGCTGATATCTATATCGGCACAGGAGAGGAAGCGCCTCCCACCGGCGGAAACCTGGGGGATGGCAATGGAGCGGAAATCTCCCCACTGGTCGCTGTACGAGGCATATTTGACGGTGTTGCTGGTATAGGCCTCTTTGAATTCTGCCGGAATGTCGCCGTACGGGAGGAAATACCATCGTTTTTTTTCCTTGGCCTCCTCATTGCTGACGGTTGGAGCAGAAAAATAGTACTTCCCATCTTTCTCGACGAGCGTGTACATCCAGGCAAAATCGGTCTGTCTGGCGAAACTGTTGAAGGCCTCCCGGTTTTTCATCTCCTCTGCGAATGTGATGGAGTTCTCGTCAACAGCCCGGTCGTGAAAGTCGGGGGCGACCATGAAGCGCAGACTGCTAGCCGCCAGGAAGAGGTTTCTGTCAAGGTGGCTGTATAGGGTTTTCCTGGCTTTGCCGTTTTCCCAAAGGACATACCCCGTCACTCCGGCGAGGTATGCCAGAAAGCAGAGCAGCATGAATAATCGGGATCTGTTGGATATCCTGTTCAACATCAGTGCGGATCCGTGGAGTAGAGCGATAGGAAGGTCGATGCCAGCCGGGATTAATGACTTTTCGGTGGAAGGAAGAGAGGGATAATCGTCGTCTATCAGGACCACCTTTATGCGAATCATTCTATCTTCCAAGGTGTGGAGTTGTCCAGCGCATCGGTGGGTGAAATGCGAAATTCTTGAGCGGAACAGGAGAGGTTGAAGAGGTTGAGGGAAAGATGAACGAGAAGGATTACGGTTTTGGCAAAAGAAGTCGCCGTGATGGTGTATACTGGTCAGCTCATGATGCGATTCAGCGTGATCATCAAACTGCAGGGAGCGTGGGAGTGATCGTCGAAGACAGCGAAAAGGAAAACAATTGGGAGATCTTCCCGGACAGGGTGCTGCTGCAGACCCCGATTGTGACGATCAAGACGGGACCGGTTCTCTGTGGACGGAGCGGCCGACGGAAGGATTTCTATCTCTTCGATTTTCCTGATTGGGTCAATGTTGTGGCAGTAACCTCCGATGGCCAGATCGTTCTCATCAGGCAGTTCCGCTACGGATCCAACCGAGTGGAAATCGAGATACCTGGAGGGATGGTCGACCCCGGCGAGGACCCGGTTGCCGCAGGTTGCCGGGAACTGCTCGAAGAGACAGGCTATGCGGGTATCCATGCGAGGATCATCGGCAGGGTCTGTCCGAATCCGGCGATTCAGCGTAATCACTGTTATACCGTGCTGGTCGAACAGGCGCGCAAGGTGGAAGAACCGCGAATGGATGAAATGGAAGACATTGAGACCTCACTGGTCACGGTTGAAGCAGTCCGGGCATACATGACTTCGGGGCAGATCGAGCATGGTCTGGTTCTCAATGCCCTGATGTTTTATCTGAGTGTTTGACCAACTGAAAAAGGATCCGGAGATGCGGAAAAAGCATTTGGTTGTGGCGGGTGGAGAGGGTGAAAAGACCAGGGATGAGCTTGCTGCCTGTCTTTGCCCGACGGTCTTTATAGACAGCGACAATCCAGTGGTCGCCGACTACGCGGAGAGGATCTGCGGTCGGACGGACGCTGCCAGCGACAAGGAAAAGGCGATCAACCTGTATTATGCGGTACGGGATGAAATCCGCTATGATCCTTATGACCTGCAGTATTCCATCGGAGCCCTGAAGGCGAGCGCGGTGATCGCCAAGGGATCCGGATATTGCGTCGCCAAGGCCGTAGTCCTGGCAGCGGTAGCCAGACAACAGGGGATTCCAGCCAGGCTGGGGTTCGCTGATGTCAGGAATCACCTGTCAACGGCCAGGTTGCGCGAAGCCATGGGGACCGACCTCTTCATCTATCACGGGTACACCGAACTGCTGATCGAAGGTCGGTGGGTCAAGGCCACGCCGGCTTTCAACCTTTCACTCTGTCAGCGGTTTCAGGTGATGCCTCTCGAGTTTGATGGCGAGCACGATTCCATCTTTCACGAGTTCACCACCGAGGGTGAACGGCACATGGAATACGTCAAGGACCACGGCAGTTTTAGCGATCTGCCGTTCGAGGAGATTTTTGCAGCCTATCGTCGGCAATATCCACGGATGTTTGCCGCAAACGGAGCTGTCAACCGGGGAGATTTCCATCAAGAAGCAGCGGAGGAACGGAAAATGGGATGATCGGCAGGTATTTTGCCTCTCGGCGGCGTGAAATGAGCCGGTGGTTGCCCGGGGAACAGGATTTTTGCCGTCAGCTCTGCTTGAGAGCTGAGATCCACCAAAAGTGAAAAGATTTGCCGGTTTTTTTCGGTTCCAGTATCATCGACTGAGGGAAGTCGTCGATCACAGAATGGGGAAGGTCGGTGTTCCCGGAATTGAGGGTCGGTCTGCCGCGATGCGGAAAGGCAATTCAGAGAAAAGGCGGTAAAGGATGAGTGTATATCCGCTCTTCTATCAGTTCGAAGTGCGGCCTGTGGCCGGAAACAGCCAGCACGAGGTCCTTGCCGGGGCGATTGCAACAGTCATGGTGTTTGCCGAAACGGAAGAGGTTGGGCGCGCCCGCAGCACCAGGTTCATTGCACGCCGGAACTGGCAGATTGTTGCGGTCAAGCGAGTGATGCGGATGTGTTCACGGCATGTTGCCGACCTCCAGCCGCACTTTCGCGCTCTCTACCAGCAGGCGGAGCAATTCGGCATTGCCGCCCAATTCGACGGCTGGAAGCGACATGGATACCATGGCCGGCCAAAGTCGTGATTGACGAACTGCTGCCGCTTCCCGCTGCCTCCCGGAGAGATGGAACATGAGCAGGGTGCGTTGGGGGATCTTAGGTACTGCCAGGATCGGCACCGAAAGAGTCATTCCGGCCGTGCAGTCAAGCCGCTACGGAGAGGTGGCCGGCATTGCCTCAAGGAGCATAGCCAGAGCCGAGTCCGCTGCCAGGCGGCTGGGTATCCCGAAATATTACGGCTCGTACGATGACTTGCTGGCCGATAATAATATCGATGCGGCATATATTCCCCTGCCCAATCATCTCCATGTCGAGTGGACGATCCGGGCAATGATGGCCGGTAAGCATGTCCTCTGCGAGAAGCCGATTGCGCTGAATTTCGGAGAAGCCCGGTTGCTGCTTCAGCAGAAGAAGTTGTTTCCCGATCTCAAGGTGATGGAGGCCTTCATGTATCGCCATCACCCCCAATGGACCATGGCCCGCGGTATTGTCAGGGATGGAGGAATAGGGGAATTGCGGACCATCCAGTCATTTTTTTCCTATTTCAATACTGATCCCGGTAACATCAGAAATATCAGGGAGGCAGGTGGCGGCAGCCTGATGGATATCGGCTGCTATTCCGTATCCTTATCGAGATACCTCTTTGATCAGGAACCGTTGCGGGTAATCGGACTGGTCGATCGCGACCCGGTTTTTCATACCGACCGGATGTTCTGCGGGATCATGGAATTCGCCGCAGGAACCTCGACGTTTACCTGTTCCACGCAACTCCAGCCGTTACAGCGGGTAGTCATCGTCGGAAGTGAGGGGGTGGTGGAAATCGACACGCCGTTCAATTCCCTGCCGGATCGGGAATGTACGCTCAGGCTGATGAAAAAGAACGGCGTGGAGTTGCTTTCCATACCTCCCAGCAACCAGTATGCCGAACAGTGTGACGTGTTTTCCCAAGCCATCCTCGACGGCAATGACCCGCCCTTTACACTGGAGGACGCAGCAGCCAATATGCGATGGATTGAGTTACTGATGAGAAGCGCCGATCAGCAGCAATGGCTTTCCGCTGCAAAACGATAGAGGAGAAAGAAATGACTGACGATATTGGCCGCCGGCTGGTCGAAGCCCTCAAGACGCCCCAGACATCCGGCAGTCATGAGAGTTTTTTGAAGGCCTTGGAGTTGACCAAGGCCTACGCAGGTTCTGGTTCGGTGACTCATTTCAGTGCAGTGGCACGATTGTTCTACGATCTTTTTGAAATGTTTGAAACCGGCCACGATCCGCGGCAGAAATAACGGCGATTGCGCAATACCTCCAGCGTGATGACCGGTCGTTCCTTTCATTGAGAGGTCGGTGGAATGCGCCGGAGGTGACGTTTGACACATTCCTGTTCAGCCTTACATCTGGCGATGACGGATTCGAGATAGCTGATGTTTTTCAGGATTGCTGCGGTGTAGAGGTCCTGGTCGATCTGCCAGCGTGCACGGAAGTGGCTTCGCATGGCATGAGAGACATCGGAGAAGAGGGTTTGCAGTCTGTAGGATACCGTGGTGCGGTAGAAATCGGCTGTTGACTGCATCAGTTCAAGGGGCGTGTTGTATTCGTGGGCGCTCCCGTCTTTTTGTTCCTGAAAAAGAAGAGGCAGGCGCTCAAGGTAATACCTGTCTGCCATCTGCGAGAGGATATCGGCCGACCCGACGATATGACCGGCCAGTTGTATTTCTTCAGGCAGATTACGGATATGGTCGATTCCTTCGTACAATGCGGTACAGCGGATAATCGCGGCGCAGTTTTCAGTGTAAGACGATGGCAGAGAGGTCGCTTCGACATATTTTTGCAGAAAGCTTATCGAACGTTTCTCGTGCCCTTTGATATAGTGGGCTCCCGTTCTGGCATTATCGGCTTCGGAAAGGAGCATGCCGGTGTCGTGGAAAAAGGCACTGAGTAATCCCTGTATCAGGGTTTCTGCGTCAAAAGTCCTGCCATCGCTCCAGAGACCGTGAAAAAGCCTGGTTACGGCAAGGGCAACCAGGCGTGTATGCCTGAGGTTGTGATACGTCGGGTTGCTGACGCGAAATCCGGGGAAGGTTCCGTTGAAGATGGCTGTGATATCGTCGTTGATCCTGCTGATCCGAATGATATCGATGTCCGGATGGATGGCATAGGCGAGATCGAGTATCTCCGCAGTTGGATCTCCTTCCTCGTTACCTTCCAGTATCTGCGCCCTGCGATGATTGTTCTCCATGTGCTATCCTAGCCGTTCATGCATTACATAGCAACCCAAGTTCGTTTTTCATCAGGCGGTTGGGAAGAGGCGGGAAAGGACCAGCTGGATATCCTGTTCTCAGGGCACTGCACGATTTTTGCAAGACTTTTCATATCCTGGCTGAACGGAAAGGAGTCAACCAAGACGCCGGCAACGCGCGGCAGAAAGACGATAAGGCAAGGTATATACAGATGGCAAGCGTATTGAAGTCGATAGTGCAACGAACTGTTGCAGGGCATTTTCCCCGCATTTCTGCTCTTCATGCCAGCAGTGTCTTTTACAGGCTCACCCTGGCCTTCTCCCTCCTATTTCTAACGGCTTTATCCGGTTTTGTCTTTCTTGGCATGACGTCCAACCTCCTCGGGAGCAGGGAACTGCAATACTGCCTGCTTGGAATGCTGGTGATATCACTTGGCTCCTACGCGATCCTCAAGGAAATTGCCCGCGGAATCCTGAACATAGAGGCCAGGTTGACAGGAAGGAACAGTGCGGAACCAGTCCTTTCATGTCTGAGCACAGGAGAGAGTGAACTCAGCAGTATCGCCCGTCTGACAGAAGAAATGGCGACCAATCTGGAGCAGGTCCGCGCTGCGCTGTCCTGCAGGAACATGGAATTGCAGGGAATCAGGGAGTTGAGTCGTTCCGATGTGGTGTTCGCTGACCCGAGGGAGTTTCTTAACCTGGCGATGGAAAAGGCGATGCTCGCCACAAGTGCCGTCGGAGGGGTGGTGCTCCTGATCCCGGGAGGCGAAGGCGAGTCTGCCGATGAAACCTGCGTACGTTCCATGGGGAGGAGTTTTCTGGTCGATGCCGTGGGGCTGCAGGGAGTCTCGGAATATGCCAGAGATATCTGTGCCCACCTGCCACAGGGAATCCTCCTCGAGCAGAGGGACCCGCTCTTTCAAAGGTTTTTTACCCGCGACTGCAAAGCGGTTGCCATGGTCCCTTTCAGCCTGGGGAAAGGCCAGGAGGCGGTGGTCGTGCTGGCGGCTGGAGCCGGCCAAAGCTGGGACGGCGCGATCCTGAGTTTTCTTTCTGCCCTGTTCCAGACGACCAGCCGCAGTTTCAAAATGAGTGAACTCTGGGAGCGGGAGCAGGAAACGAGCCGGGAGCTTTATGCTGTTCTGAATATGCTGCGGATCATCACAACGGCGCAGGAAGCAGGAGTCTTCTCGGCGATAGCTTCGGCGCTCTTCGATCTCTTTCCCGCCCAGTGGCTCGGTCTGGCCTATTTTGATCCGCTTGCCGGAGAGTTACGACTTGCGCAAAATGTCCACCGCAATACCGGCAGTCGACTGGATGAAACAGTCGTCCTGGAAAGATCTTCTTCACTGTTCCAGCGTGCCATTGATCTGATGGGGCGACTTGATTGCCATGACCTTGAACATGAGCCGAATTGCAGTGAACGGATGATTTTTTCCGGTCTCGGACTGCGGTCCTGCATGATACACAGCCTCGATTTGAATGGTCGGATAATCGGATCGATATGTCTTGGATATGAAACCGTTGATGCTTTTGGAACACGGGACAAAAAATATTTTTCCATGTTTGCCTCCGGCATTTCCATTGCCCTCGAGCAAGGAAGGCTGCTGGCGAGAGAAAAGCGAAGGAGCAGCGAACTGGAAATCCTGAATCGGGTTGGCGTTGCATTGACGTCGTCGGCCTTCGACATAAAACGTGTTCTTCACCAGATTGTTGAAATGGTCGTACAGGTTCTAGGGACCGAGATGGGGGCTGTCATGCTGCTTGACCAGGATGTCCTTAACATCCAGGCGGTTACGGGCTGTGCCGGAAAGAATCTTGAAGGGATGCAGATTCAATTGGGAGAAGGGCTCTGCGGCTGGGTCGCAACAACCGGTGATGCCGTGATCAATCATGATGCGGTTGCGTCTTCCCATGGTCTTTCTGAATTTGATGAACGAGCAGGTATCATTACCAGGAATGTGCTCTGCATTCCCATGATCAGCAATGGAAGAGTGATAGGTGTCTTCCTGCTCGCCAACAAGCAGGGAAGGTTCACGGATGACGATTACCGGACATTGAAAGCTGTTGCCGCTTCGACTGCGATCGCTCTTGAAAACAACAGGCTGTACTTCGAGATGGCCCGGCTGGTGGAAAAAGAGCGCCTTATCAGGACTATCTTCCAGAAATATGTGCCAAAGGAAATCGTCAACAACATCCTTGAAAAAGATGAGCATGAACAGATGACCATTGGCGAACGGAAGATGATCACGGTGTTCAATATTGATATCAGGGGATACTCCGAAATGTCGAAAATTTCGGCGACTGAGGAGGTAGTTGAGGTGCTCAATTATTTCTATATGAAAATGGGCAGTATAATTTTGCGAAACAAGGGCATGGTCGACAAATACCTTGGTGACGGTTTTCTTGCCATTTTCGGGGCACCGGTGGCGACAAAAAACCCGGCGCTTGATGCAGTATTCGCCGCAATCGAAATGACGCAGACCATCAAGGAAGTAAGCAGAAAGGCGGTCGAACGGTTCGGCATTCCACTCAGGATCGGTATCAGTCTGAATACGGGAGAAGCGATAGTCGGCAATATAGGCTTTGACCGGAAAATGGAATATACGGCTATCGGAGACGTGGTCAATGAGACTTTTCGTCTTCAGGAGCTGACGAGGGAGAAATCTGATCTGATCCTGATTGGGGAGTCGACGTATCAGCGGGTGAAACCTTATGTGCTGGTCAAGCCATGGGGCAAGCGCGCTATCGACAACAGCGGTGGGGAAATGATGGTGTATGAAGTCATCGCACGAAGGGAATTCGCCTCACCAATATTGACGAATCCTGCAAAAGAGGCTGAAATTCAACAGGTCCATTAATGGTCAGGCAAAGCACGAGGTTCAGTTGGTTTAAAAATATCTGATTGCCACCTGGTATCAGCCAGGTGAGTATGGCAATTCGAGCAGATTGACAGATCATGCAGAATTCGATGGAAAACACAACCCATCATCCGTCATGCATGAACGAGAGGAGCTCCCGCGCTGGCAGGAAACCACAACCAAAAGCGACCCAGATGCCCGCCTGGGCGGGAGTGACGGTAGGTTGCAAGGACTCCCTGGATGCATAGATACTGTTTCTCAGTACCAGGGGTTGTTCGTCGGGTTTCTTGTTGGCTCAGGTTGGTGATAGCCGGTAAAAAAAAATCTGCATTGAAATCAATTTCAATGCTTTCAGGAAGTGGTTCGGATAGTGCCAGGGGGGGCAAGTGAACTTTCCCTTCAACTATTGAATGTCAATCAATGCAGATAACTCGATGACTGTAAGCTCTTCAGCCGCCGAACACCACATGTTTCCTGCGATGGTGCTTCAATCCACCGCCAGGTAACTGTGTTGTTCGGTAATCAGTTCATATTTTCCATTCACGAGGAAATACGACCTGTTGTACTGGTCAGCGTACGCGGTGATCAGGCGTTTTCCTCTGAGCAAGTCGTGTGCGGCAGGGGCCATGACAAAGCCTTTCCCAATCTCTCTGAATCGCAAATTGTTCTCGTTGCTTTTGGATGGAATTCGCATCTTCATATTTGCTCTTTTCATGATCGCTTCATGCTTATGATGTTTGCGGGTGGTTTTCTCTCTTGCCGGTGTTCCGGGAAAGAAAGAACGACCATGATCTGATCAACAGGCCGCATATCAATGATGGCAGCAGGAGATGGGTCCCCCCCCAACTCGGGTCTATCGTAGATATGGCGTGCTTGAGTTACTGTTGATTAAGCACACAGTGTGCCAAGTGGTCCTTTTTTCTTGACCTCAATAGCCCTTATGAGCGAGGGGGTTTTCGGCTAATACGCTGTTATTAATGACAATAATTAAACTCCTGCTGGCGTTTTTCGGGGCCTTGGGGACAGAGGCGGAGTATTGGTTGAAAACGACAAAGCGTAAACACAGTTGTCGTTTTTCAAAATAGATAGTAAACATCGTTGTCTGGTATCGCGGAATATAATTTGAATAAACTGTTCTTCCGGGAATCTTCACCCGATTCGCCATGATGGGATTCCGTATAAAACTGCAATTCTCCCCGTATTGGCAAACAGAATGCCACTTCAGCCCACCATTTCCGATTGGTAAAACTGATCAGACTGGTGACTGGTCTGGAAGGCCGAAATGTGACAACAAAGTTTACGTATGAACAGTGAAAGCCGTCTTGCGCCAACAGCGCCGAGAACTCATCTGAACATCCTGCAGCAGCGGTTGTCTCAGGTTGCTAATTCATGGGCGATTGACGATTATCGGGCATTTGTCACGTTCTATGCCCGGATGTTGCCGAAACTCATGTCGGTAGAACGATGCACGATATACATTCTCGATATCGAGAGCAAAAAGATATGTTCGATTTTCGGTACCGGCTTAAGTGAGCGGCAGATTGAGGCTCCGATGGATGGAAGCATCGTCGGCAGTGTCATCAGTTCCGGGCGCAGCCATATTGACAATTATCTGGAGCTGCATGATGGCTTTCATCTCTATGTCGCCGAACAAACAGGATTTACTTGCAAAAACATGCTCTGCTGCCCGATTCGAAGTCTGAGCGGGAAGGGAGTGATTGGAGCCGTACAACTCATCAATAAGAGCGGCGGATCCCTTTTTGATGACGATGACTTGCGCCACTTGGAGGAAGCTGCCCATTATCTCTCCATTTCCATTGAATCGATAGTCTTGAATCAGGAGATACTGCGCATTGCCGGTTACCTGAACAGTGAAGTTCACCGGTTGGGACAGACCTCTGTCGGTGGATCCCTGCTCATTGCTGAAAGTCCCGCCATGCGTGAAGTGCTGGAACTGGTCAAGGTGGTCAGTGAGGCACCGATTCATGTCCTGATTCAGGGGGAGAATGGAACGGGGAAGGAGCTGGTGGCAAGGATGATCCATGAGAAAAGTGAGCGGTGTGCCCGATCATTTGTTCCTGTAAATTGCGCCTGCATCCCGGAAACATTGATCGAGAGTGAATTTTTTGGACATGAAAAAGGGGCTTTTTCAGGCGCTGACGCTTCGCGCAAGGGACGTTTCGAGGAGGCTGACGGCGGTACGCTCTTCCTCGATGAAATTGCTGAGATGCCCCTGCAGAACCAGCCGAAGTTTCTGAGAGCGATTCAGGAGGGTGAGGGCAGTCGCCTGGGGAGCAATCGGATAGTGAGTTACGATGCCAGGCTGATCAGTGCGACCAACAAGGACCTTGCGGCGGAAGTGAAAAAGGGTGCTTTCCGGGAAGATCTGTTCTTTCGACTGTTCTCAGTCGAGATTTTCATTCCACCTCTCAGGCAGCGGCGAGAGGATATTCTGCCTCTTGCGTTCCATTTCCTTGAGGAGACACAGAAACGTTTCAAGAGGAGGGTGCTCGGTTATTCAGAGGAAATCATAGAACTGTTCGAGAGGTACACATGGCCTGGAAACGTGCGCCAATTGCTGAAAGAAGTCGAACGTCTCGTGGCACTGACACCCGACGGCAGCCTGATCCAGGCCGGGAACTGTTCACGGGAGTTGACGGCGTATTTCGAAACAATCAGCCTGGAGAGCGGCTCCTCCGGCGAAATGGAAGGTCTGGTTCTCGATGATCAGGTCAGAAAGATTGAAATCAGCCTGATAGAAAAGGCGTTGAAAGAGGCCGGCGGGAATAAAGCCAAGGCAGCGAGACTGCTGCATATTTCAAGGCAGGGACTTGATAAAAAACTTAAACGCTACAACATGCGCCAGCGCCCGCGAAGTACTGCCCCGGCCGCCGATCTGGAAGAGAGAGCCGGTTGTTGATCTATTGTGTGTTGCTCAATGCGGATACTGGACTTTGGGCTTTTTTACATGTACATTTCAGCTGAGTTTTCTTCAGGGGGGCAAGACTAATCTCTAATATCCAGATTTACCAATGAACGGGAAAAACAAGGACGAGGTCATCCTCATCGTTGATGACGACGACCTCGTGCGCATGACACTCAGCGTGCTGATTTCGTCGCTTGGTTACCATTGCCTGGTCGCGGCTGACGGTATTGAGGCTATTGAGGTGCTGAAGGTGACGGAGGTCGATCTGGTATTTTCAGATATTGCCATGCCGAATATGGATGGCCTGGACCTGTTGAAATACATAGTTGACAATCACAAAAGGACGGATGTGATCATGGCGACCGGGTTCGCTGATAAGGCGAGCTACGCTGATGTCATCAAAGCGGGAGCTCTTGATTTCATCAAGAAACCGATCGACCAGGCCGAACTCGAGGCCAAACTGGCGCGTGCCTTTCGGGAACGTTCACTGATTCGCCGTCTCGAACAATTGTCGTTGATTGACAGCCTGACCTCCCTGTGGAACCGCCGGGCCTTCGACAAGCGTTTTTCCGAGGAGGTGGAACGGGCCAGCAGGCAACGGTACCGGGTCTTTCTGGCAATTATTGATATCGATAATTTCAAGGACTTCAATGACAGCTATGGCCATCAGGAAGGAGATCAGGTTCTGATTGCGTTGGCTGAAATTTTTGCCGAGTGTACCCGCAGCAATGTCGATATGAGTTTTCGACTTGGCGGCGATGAATTCGCAGTCATCCTGCCGCAGACCACTGCCGACCAGGCGACGGAAATCGTGCAAAGGATTCTGCTGCGCTTTATCGAGCGCAACTTCGGCAAGACCACACTCTCAATCGGGGTGGTTCCCTGCAGGAGGAACAGGGATGTTCCACTCGAAATCGACGAACGCCAGATGAAGGAGAGGGGCGATCAGGCGATGTACGAGGCAAAGAAGAACGGCAAGAACTGCGTTGTCTGCAGGTTGTAATCAGCTCTTGTCCCGTTCCCTGTTCCTGCTGAATACTCAGCAGGAACTGAGGACGTCTTTGAAGAAGGACCGATCGGGAGGGACTGGGTAAATACCGTTAAAACAGGCAAGACAATAGTTATTCCTCGTCATGCCGGTTGCCTCGACAAGTCCTTCAAGGCTCAGATAATGCAGTGAATCGAGGCCTAGATAGGCTGCAATTTCCTTTACATCCCTCTCGTTTGCAATAAGCTCGGTCGCAGAGGGAAAATCGATGCCATAATAGCAGGCGTGCCTGGTCGGAGGACAACTGACCACCATATGCACTTCCTTGACGCCGGCATCCCGCAGCGAGCGGACCCTGCTTTTCCCCGTCGTTCCTCTGATAATCGAGTCTTCAACAATAATTACCCGCTTTCCCTTGAGGAAAGTACGGACGGGATTGAGTTTGACCCGGACGTTGAATTCACGCATCGATTGGGTGGGCTGTATAAACGTCCGGCCGACGTAGTGGTTACGGATCATGCCCATCTCGAGGGGTATCCCCGAAGCCTGGGAATAGCCGAGAGCGGCATAGTTGCCGGAATCGGGAAAAGGCATGACGATGTCGGCATCGATTTGTGCTTCTCTGGCCAGAATTTTTCCCATTCTTTTTCGTGTTTCATAGACGTTGATCCCGAAGATGTCCGAATCCGGCCGGGCGAAGTAGACCTGCTCGAAGATGCAGAAATGGGAATCCTGCTTAGGCCAGGGGAAGAGAGAAAGAATCTCCTTGTCGTTGAAGATGAGGACTTCGCCGGGCTTGATATCACGAACATACTGAGCCTCGACCAGGTCGAGAGCGCAGGTTTCGGACGCGACGATCCATCCGCCGTTGTTCAATTTGCCGAGACAAAGGGGGCGGAATCCGTCTGGGTCACGAACGGCCACCATCGTATCCTGGGTCATCAGCAGCAGGGAATAGGCGCCCTTGAGGGCGGAGAAAGTCTCCCACAGGGCCTTTTCCAGGCCGAGGTGGGCGGTCCTGGCCATCAGGTGAAGGACAACTTCACTGTCCATGGTAGTCTGAAATATAGACCCCTGTTCTTCCAGCTTTTTCCGCAATTCCAAAGAATTGACGAGATTGCCATTGTGGGCTACGGCCAATGTCGTTCCCTTGTGGGTCACCATCAGGGGCTGGGCGTTGGTGAGATTCGAAGCTCCGGTGGTTGAGTAGCGGACATGGCCGATCGACATGTGTCCCTGCAACTGCTGGAGGATGGCTTCGGAAAATACTTCCGGCACCAAACCCATATTCTTGTGGGTTGTAACCTTTGTGCCGTTGGACGTGACGATACCAGCACTTTCCTGTCCCCTGTGCTGTAGGGCATAGAGGCCGAAATACGTCAGTTTGGATGAATCTTGGTGGCCGAAAATTCCACAGATGCCGCATTCATGGGTGGGGCGTCCGGGTTGGCAGGGGTGGACAGGGGCAGGGTTGTGCTGTAACATGGCGGTACCTTCAAGAGGCGTCCCGGACACACCGCAGAAAACAGACGGACATGTGTCGAAATCCAGACGGTGTTTCCGTGGACGCATAAACAACAAAGGCACAAAGAACTTGCAATCTTTGTGCCTTCCTCGCAATCCAATGTAATATGTTTATAGTATGTTCTGCTGAAATTCAACAAGAAAGAATTGGAAGTCGGGTTTTTCTCAATTTCTTCATGCTGGCAGAGGCCGGCATCACACCGGAATGGGATCGAAGATTGTTATGGTACATCTGACAAAAACAGTCAAGGCCGCTGGCTGAGCGGCGAAACTCGGGCCAGGGGACCTGGGCCAGATACTGTGCGGCATCGACCTGCCGCGCGATGCCAACCTGATCGTCGGAGCTGAAACCTCCGATGACGCAGGCGTCTATCGCTTGACCGATGATATTGCTCTGATTCAGACGGTGGATTTCTTCACTCCGATTGTCGATGACCCGTTCAGCTTCGGCCAGATCACTGCCGCAAACGCCCTGAGCGATGTCTATGCGATGGGAGGAAGGCCCCTGCTGGCAATGAATATTCTGGCCTGCCCGGTAAAAAGCATGAAACGGGAGATTTTCCGGGAAGTGATCCAGGGCGGTCTGAGCAAGATCAAAGAAGCAGGAGCCCTGTTGGTTGGCGGCCATTCGATCGAGGATGAGGAACTGAAATATGGTCTGTCGGTTACCGGAGTGGTCCATCCTGACAAGGTTCTGCTTAATGCCGGCGCCTGTCCTGGTGATGTTCTGATCCTGACCAAACCGCTGGGTACCGGTATCCTGGCAACGGCCATAAAGGGCGGCCTGGCAGGGGAGGACGTCGAGAGGCGAATCACTGACGTGATGATCACCCTGAACCGACTGGCGGCAGAGGTAATCGATGATGTACGGTCACGCCCGGGAATGGAAGGTACCGTGCACGCCTGCACCGACGTTACCGGATTTGGCCTGCTTGGTCATCTCCACGAGATGCTGGAGGCATCAGGGGTTTCGGCACGGCTGTTCGGTCAGCGCGTTCCGCTTCTTGAACGGTCAGAGGAGTTCCTGCAGATGGGGATTGTTCCTGCCGGAGCCCACACCAACCGCAAGCATTTCCGCCAATGGATCGCCAACCCGACGGAGCAATCCGCCGATCTGGAGGTGCTGCTTGCCGACCCCCAGACTTCCGGGGGGCTGCTGATCGCGGCGACACCTTCAGCGGCTGATGCCATCGTCAACGGCCTTGGAGAACGGGGATATTCCTTGCCCGCAGCTGTTGTCGGCGAAATCCTGGCGGGCAGCAGAGGCGTGGTCGAACTGGCATGACCTGGCCTCTTACGCGCCTGGGTGGGTGGCCAGGGCGCAGAGTAATTCGGTCAAACTGACCAGATCATTCAGATCGAGACATTCGTCAGTTGTATGCACCTTGTTCATTCCGGTGGCCACGATTGCGGTGGGAAAGCCATGGCTGCAGAAGATATTCGCATCGCTGCCGCCGCCGGCAACGATAAATTCAAGTTTTCTGCCGATCCGCGTACTGGCCTGGTAAATACGCTGGATGACCGGGCTGCTTTCGTCGAGGCGCATGGCCGGATATTCTTTTTCCACCCTGATATCGACAGAAGGAAAGCCGGTATGCTCGGCAAACGGGTTCTTCCAGTTTTCGACAGTCCTCCGGAAGGTTGTCTCGATTTCCCTGGTATAGTCTTCCAATTTAGCCGCTGAATGGCTGCGCACCTCCCCTTCGAGGGTGATGAGATCGGGGACGATATTGGTGGCGACGCCGCCTCTGATGAGACCGAAATTCGAGGTTGACTGCTCGTCAAGCCTTCCCAGTCGCAACTCGGCAATCGCTTTTGCCGCCAGACAGAAAGCGTTGATGCCTTTTTCCGGATTGAGCCCTGCGTGGGCGGCGATACCATGGACATCGATTTTGAGCTTGTTGGCGGCTGGTGCGCCGATGATCACCTTGTCGGTGCCGGTGGAATCCAGGGCGTAGCCGTAGCGTGTCTGCAGCCATGTCGAGTCGAGGTGTTTCGCCCCGAGGAGGCCGATCTCTTCGCAGGTGGTGAATACCAGTTCGATCGTTCCATGGCGGCTGTTGTCTTCTCTGAGCACCTCCACCATCTCGATCAGGGCGGCGATGCCTGACTTATCGTCGCCGCCCAGGATGGTATTGCCCAGGCTGGTGAAGATATCCCCGGTCCGGACAACCCGCACATTTTCACCAGGTTCGACGGTGTCCATATGGCAGGAAAAGAACAGTCCGTCAATGTCAGGCGCATTACCGGCAAAGCGTACCAGCAGATTGCCGGTGTCTGAACCGGTTTTGTCGCCGGATCTGTCGAACTGGATGTCATCGGCTCCAAGCCGGGTGAAGCAGCGTACGAGATGGTCTGCCAGAGGTTTTTCCCGGCGTGAAGGGGTGCTGATCTCGCAAAGTTCAACAAATGTTGCGGACAGACGTTCTCGGTCAATCCTGAGGTTCATGGCAATTTCCTTATTCTCTTGAGCGGGTTTGCAGCAGGACCACGGCATGGCAGGAAATTCCTTCTTCCCGGCCGGTGTACCCCATTCTTTCCGTGGTGGTTGCTTTGACGTTGATTGCATCCGTGTCCGTCTGGCAGCCCTTGGCCAGTTTTTCCCGCATGACTGGGATATGGGCGGCGAGACGTGGGGCCTGGCAGATGATGGTGATGTCGGCATTGGCCAGGCACAGGCCTCTCTGTTTGACCAGTTGGAGGACTTTTTCTAGCAGGGTGATGGAGTACACTCCGGAAAAGCTGGCGTCAGAATCGGGATAGTGGAAGCCGATGTCGCGGGCGCCGATTGCTCCGAGCAGCGCATCGCAGAGGGCGTGAGTCACCACGTCGGCGTCGGAATGGCCGGCAAGTCCCATTGCATGGGGGATGGTTACTCCGCCCAGAACCAGTGGGCGGCCGTCTATGAAGCGATGGGCGTCGAAGCCGTGTCCTATCCGGAAGGAAGGTGGTGGTGTATTTCTCTGCACGATAAGCTCCGCCAGCCGGAGGTCTTCCGGTCGGGTGATTTTCAGATTTGATTCCGAGCCTTCGACGATGGTGACGGGAATGCCGACCCGTTCGAGCAGCGAGGCCTCATCGGTCGCATCGGCATCGCCAGCCTCGTCATAGGCCTTCTGCAGCAGAAGGCGGCGAATGGCTTGTGGGGTCTGTGCCTGCCAGAGTCCCTGCCGGTCGATGGTGGACAGGATTTGTCCGGCCTCGGTCGCCTTTTTCAGGGTATCCTTCACCGGGATGGCGGCGATTGCGGCTCCACTTGTCCTTGCCGCCTGACAGCAGCGGGTGATGGTTTCCTGGTCGACCAGCGGTCTGGCTCCGTCATGGACCAGAACGATATCGACCGTCTGTTCGAGCAGGGCAAGGCCGGCGCGCACAGAGTCCTGCCGTCTTCTGCCTCCCGTGCAGACTGTTACGCGACTGATGTTGAGACCGTGCTGTTTCAGGAGATCCTTTGCTGTATCGATCCATTCGACAGGAACAACCACTATGCAGCGGCAGATTTCGGGGTTTTCGAGAAAGGCATCGACTGTACGAATCAGGATCGGGATGCCGTTCAACAAATGAAATTGCTTCGGATAGTCGAAACCCATCCGGGTGCCGCTGCCTGCGGCAGGAATGATTGCGGCAGCTGTCGCGTGCATGGTTGTTTTCTGCAGGAAATCCGGTCAGGTGGTGGTCGTCGCCGGATGTTTTCTCTGAAGCTGATGGGTGTCAGCTGTTGTCGTGAAAAAATTGGAGCGGGCTGTAAGCCGAATTCTGTTCCCTGTGAAGGGCCATGATCATTTCACTGGGATGTTGATCGCTCAACACCTCTTGCAACCTACCCGGAGATATCGGACGGGCCGCCCTCAAGCATCTCCCTATTTGGTCTTGCTCCGGATGGGGTTTACCCGGCCCTCGATGTCACCATCGAGGCGGTGAGCTCTTACCTCGCCATTTCACCCTTACCCGGCCTGCTGGCCTGGCGGTTTCTTTTCTGTGGCACTTTCCCCCGGTTGCCCGGCGTTCGTGTTACGAACCATCCTGCCCTGCGGAGTTCGGACTTTCCTCTCCGGCGCGAGGCCGGAGCGATCATGCACCCGCTCCGGCTCTCACTGTAGTGAGAAAGTCGGAAAGAAGAAAGGAAAAAGATGGTTCTGGGCTCAGCGCCCGATCATGCATTATCTTCCGGTCTGTGATAGATGATCCGCTGGCAGGTGGGGCAGTCGAAGAGCTGGTCGCCCTTGAGCAGCTGGTTGTATCTCTGCGGCGGGATGTTCATGTAGCATCCCTGACAGACACCCTGGAGGACGTTGACCACGGCAAGGCCGTTGCGTCGCTCGCGAAGAGTCGAGTATTTTTTCAGGACGCTCGCTTTGATGCTCTGGGCCTGCTGCTGGCGCAACGCGTCCTTTTCCTTCTTTGCCTTGCTGATGGTTTCGATGGTGCTGCGAACCTTTTCCGTTTCCTCGGTGACCAGCTCTTTTTCGCCTTTCAGGAGATTCTTTTCTTCAGTTACCCGCGCACTGAGTTTTTCTACCTCCTCCATGATAGCGACGATCTTTTCCTCGCTCTCCTTGGCGCTTTTCTTGCCCTCTTCGATTTCCTTGAGCAGGGCGGTCTGTTCGCGACCGGTCTGGACCTGCATCATCTTGGACTGGCGATCCTTGACGTAGGCCATCTTGTCCGCAACTTCCGCTTCAAGGGAGCGCCGCTCCTTTTCGTTGATGCCGATCTGTTCCTGGAGATCGTTGATCAGGGCTTCCCTGTCGGCGAGGGCGGCGATGCGGGCGTCAAGAGCGTTCTGCTCCGCCTTGATTTCATTTTCAATCTGGTCAATCTCCAGGTCGATTCCCTGGAGGGTGATGAGCTGGTCTATATGTTCGTTCAAGACTCTTCTCCTGTTGGTGTGGTTTGTCGGTAATGTTCAGTCTATATGTGTCAAGACGAAGGGATGATGCTCCGTCGTTGTCGGTGAGACGGCAACCCCCCAGTTACGGGAAAGGTTTTCCTGCCTGAGGAGATCAGTCAGCAGGGTGACAGCATGGCGCTCCGTACCGTAATGGGTGCCTTCAATCAGGCAAAACCCCTGTTCTTCCGCCCACCTGGCGACATTGTGCTTGATCTCGGCAGTGATGAAGACATCAGCACCGCGTTCGCGGGCTATGGATGCAAGCTCGGACCCGCTGCCGCCGCATACGGCGACTGTGGAAATGGCAGCCGGCAGCCTGCCGGCAATGAAGAACGCTGGCATACCGATGGCTGCGCCAATATCGCGAAGAAATTCGGCAGCGGGTTTCGCCTTGGTGAAACGTCCGATCCTGCCCATACCGTGGGCCGGGTTGCCTGAGGTGGAACTGGGGAGCAGCGGCTGTACATGATCGAGGCCGACGGCTTTTGCCAGGATGTCGCTGACTCCTCCGTCTGCACTGTCGAGGTTGGTGTGGCAGGCGATGACACTGATCCGGTGGGAAACGGTCATTTCGATAAACCGACCGCTCGGCGAGGCGGTATCTATGGCCGGAAGAGGCTTGAAAATCAACGGATGATGGGTGATGATGGCATCGGCCCCTACGCTGATCGCCTCCTTGGCGAGGGTGCATGTGGGATCGAGACCGATCAGGATTGAAGTGACCGTTCGGGTAGGATCGCCGACGAGAAGTCCTACATTGTCCCATGATTCGGCCAGAGCAAATGGAGCGTGTTCGTTCAGGCAGGATATGATGTCGCTGATCCGTGTCGGCATAGGCAGTGCAATCAGTCGGAACAATAAAAAAAGGTACATCCCGGGCGGATGTACCTTTTTGTCCTCTTCGGCTGCCGGTCTTCCCGGAGCTGGACTGTATCACAGAGAGAGGGGAGCTTCCTCTCTCCGATTCTGTGTGCTGGTGGTCTGTTTCTCAAGGAACCTGTCATTTCATTTCAGATTCATCGGTACTGGTGGGCGCAGTAGGATTCGAACCTACGACCGACCGGTTATGAGCCGGTGGCTCTAGCCAGCTGAGCTATGCGCCCCAATATAAAGAAACATATTATATAAAAGAAACGATCAAGAAAAGTCAATGAAAAAAGGCCGAGGGACGGAAGACCCGGGTTCCCCGGCAGCGGGAAGACCTTTGTATCCGGCTATTGACTGAAAGAGGTGGTAAAAGGACAAACACGACCTATCATAACGAATCAGATATTCACGCCACCTGCAACAGGGCATTTTTGTCGCAGCGGCTTCCGGGAGAACACAACATTCAGGATACTGCCTTGATCTATACGAATCTCCTCATTTTTCTGGTGGCGATCTTTCTCTTCAGCATGGATACCGCTGCCGAGTCGCCTTTGTTGCCAGGATGGCTCGCCCTGGCTGTTTTTGTTTTTCTTCTGGTAGCGTATGACAGGTTCTGCAGAGTAGTCTTCGGCCGGAAGGAGGCATATGTCTCGGCGGGCTATTTCCGGGCTGAAAAAACGCTGATGATCAGCGCCCTGGCGTTCTTCATGGCGACGCTGTATCTCTGTGATGTCAAATACTACCTGGCAATTCTATCCTTCGGCAACAGGTTGCCGGCCTTTGTCAATTTCTCAGGCCTGGCCATTTTTCTGCTGTATCTCTCCTTGATGTGGCGGGTCAGCAGAATCAATTATGGGGTGGTGTTTGGCCGTCGCTATCCTGCAGCCGGATTCATCTCCTCGAACATCAAGATCAATCTGCCGATCGTTCTGCCATGGGTTGTGCTGTCTTTGCTCTACGACCTGGCAACACTCCTCCCATCGCCTGGTCTGCAGAAAATACTTGCTTCCGGGTGGGGGGACATACTGTTTTTCGTGGTCTTCCTTTTCCTGGTGCTGCTTTTTTTCCCCCCATTGGTCAGACGTCTCTGGGGATGCAGGCGATTACCGGAAGGGGCGTTGCGGACCCATCTCACGCGTTTCTGCCGGCAGCAGGGTTTTTCCGCCGAACTCTATCTGTGGCCACTATTTGAGGGGCAGGCGCTGACCGCAGGCGTGATGGGGCTTGTTCCCGGACTCCGCTATATCCTGTTGACCCCGGCCATCGTCGAAACCATGTCGCTGGCAGAACTTGAGGCGGTGATGGCCCATGAGATCGGCCACGTGAAAAAGCGCCATCTGCTGCTCTATGCCCTGCTCATCGGCGGATTCAGCGTTTTTCTCGGGATCATGGCGGAACCGCTGATCTACTTGCTGCTGTCTCAGGAATTGTTGTATTCGCTGATGGTCAAAGGACATATCTCACCGGATACGATCCTGACGGTGGTCGGCGCCGTGCCTCTTCTCGTCTGCATGATTATCTATTTCCGGTATATATTCGGCTACTTCATCCGAAATTTCGAGCGACAGGCCGATCTCCACGTGTTTTCCGTGCTCGGCTCCGGCCATGCGCTGATCTCTGCCTTTGAGAAAATAGCCACCCTCAGCGGCGATATCCGCGACAAACCGAGCTGGCACCATTTCGGTATCGGTGAACGGGTCGAATTTCTCGAGCGCAGTGAAGCGGATCCGAGAAATATCCGGAGGCACGACCGCAAGGTCAGGCTCAGTCTGCTTCTCTACGTAGCGGTGATGGCAACCATGATCGGCCTGGTGCGGTCGATTCCCACCGAACAGCTGGCGCGCCAGTACGAGGACCGTTTTGCTGAGGCAATTCTCCTTGAAAAGGCGAGGCAGGAGCCGGAAAAAGCCCTGTGGAAACGCCTTCTCGGTGACCTCATGGTGAGCCGGAAACTTGAACGGAAGGCCCTGGATGCGTATGAACAGGCCCTGGCCCTTGAGCCGGCTAACCCTGATATAATGAACAATCTCGCTTGGTTGCTGCTGACAAGTGCCGATATTTCCCTGCGTGACCCTGGCAGAGCCCTGAACCTGGCGCGGATGGCGGCAGTCGTCCATCCGCGCGGATATATACTCGATACCCTGGCAACAGCGTACTGGGCGAACGGGATGGTTGAGGAGGCAATCGCCAGCGCAAGGCAGGCGATCTTCGCAGATCCCCCGCAACGCAAATACTATCAGATTCAGATAGAGAGGTTTTCCCGCCAGACGTATGACGAGACCCTGTCACCTCCCGGTGCGGCGAATCAGGTCGGTGGCAACTGAATGCCCTCCTGCCTGTTGAATAAACGGCGAGTCCGTACCGGAGCAAAGGAGAATCGCTGTTCAGCCGGCCAGGAAAGGAGTTGTCAGCAGAAGCTGCTTGCGCAACAGCCGATGACAGGGAATAGTATGGGAGGATGTTTTTATGGAATCTTGATTGATAAGGCTGATTTATGAAATTACTGAATAGTGAGGATCTCCTCGATATCCTGGTTCGTCAGCACGTACTGTCAGCAGAGCAGCGCCAGATGGTTCTGCTGGGTAAGGGCAAGCAGCGTCAGAAATTGATGAGGCAACTTGGCAAGGAAGGGGGGACAGAGAAAAACTACCCCGACATGGTTGAAATAGTAGCCTCTTTCGAGCTCACTGTCGGTGAGGAGGGCAAGCTGCCGATCGACGAGGAGAGGATAATGCGGGCTGTGGCCGCCGACCAGAAAATCCCCTTCAAAAAACTCGACCCGCTTGAACTCGATATCGAAATCGTCACAAAAAAGATTCCGCGGAATTTCGCGATCCGCCAGCTGATCCTCCCCTTCAATATCCAGGAGGGCACTCTTGAGGTGGCAGTGTACCATCCCGACTGCCATCTGGTCCTTGCCGATATCGAGCAGGTCGTTCAGATGCCGGTGAGGCCGTATATCGCGACAAAATCCGATATCAGGAGGATCCTCGCCGAATTTTTCGGCTTTCAGCGCTCGATCAGCGCGGCCGAGGACCAATTCAGCGTTTCAGCCAGCAGTTCCATCGATATCGGCAACCTCGAGCGCTATGTCAAGATCGTCTCTTCGACGAAGGAGATCACTTCATCCGACCAGCATATCAAGCAGGCCATCAACCATATTTTCCACTACGCCCTCGAACAGCGGGCCAGCGATATCCACATCGAGCCCAAGCGATCGATCTGCATGGTCCGGTTCCGGATTGACGGAGCACTGCACACCATCTACAAGCTGCCGAAGGTCGTCCATTCGGCGCTCGCTTCAAGGATCAAGTTTCTGGCCCGTCTCGATATTGCTGAAAAAAGGCGACCGCAGGACGGCAGGATCAAAATCGGGGTCAAGCATGAGAAGGACGTTGAGATCCGGGTGTCGACGGTGCCTGTCGCCTTCGGTGAGAAAGTGGTGCTGCGGATCCTCGATCCCGATGTGATTTTCCAGGATATCCGCAAAATTGGTTTCTCGAAGCGCGACCTAACGGTCTACCGCAGCTTCATGGATGCACCGCACGGCATCGTCCTTGTCACCGGTCCCACCGGCAGCGGAAAGTCCACCACCCTCTATTCGACCCTGAAGGAGATTTCCACCCCGGAAATCAACATCGTTACGGTTGAGGACCCGGTGGAGATGGTCTATGAGGAGTTCAACCAGATCGCAGTTCAACCGATGATTGACATCACCTTTTCGACGATTCTGCGCAACATCCTGCGCCAGGACCCCGACGTCATCATGATCGGCGAAATCCGCGACCTGGAGACGGCGTCCTATGCTGTTCAGGCCGCGATGACCGGCCATCTCGTCTTCTCGACCCTCCATACCAACGACGCGGTTTCCTCCATCGCCCGCCTGCGCGACCTCGGAATGCAGCCGTTCATGATCGCTTCAACCCTGCTTGGGTGTATGGCCCAACGGCTGGTCAGACGGATCTGTCCGGAATGTGCCGAGAGTTTTGAAATAAAAGTCGAAACTCTGCTGAAGATGGGATTTCCGATCTCTGAATCCGGCTCGGTCCAGCTGAAGAGAGGCAAGGGATGCCGGGAATGCCGGGGTACCGGTTATAAGGGTCGGGTCGCTATTTTCGAGTTGTTCCCGCTGTCGCCTCAGCTGAAAAAAATGACGGCGGAGGGGGAATCGACATTGGAGATGCGTCGAGTTGCAATCCGTGAAGGAATGACTACCTTACGCGAGGATGCCTGGAGAAAGGTGAAGGCAGGGATCACGACGGTCGAGGAGGCCCTGCGGGTTACAGCCGAGTCGTGAGAAAGCGGGATTTGAAAGAAAAGGTAGGTGTAGGTACATGGCTGTCAAGGTTGTCTGCCAGAATAAAAAGGCATATCACGACTATCATATCGAAGCGACCTATGAGGCCGGCATGGTGCTCTCCGGGCCGGAGGTCAAGTCGCTGCGGGCCGGCAAGGCGAACATGCGCGATGGCTATGTCCAGATCAATGGACGGGGTGAGGTGATAATGTACAACGTCCATATCTCGTTCTACACATTCGCCACCCATAACCCCAACGAACCGCTGCGGATGCGCAAGCTGCTGCTCCACAAAAGGGAAATCCGCAAGCTGATCGGGAAATTGAAGGAGAAGGGGCTTGCCTTGATCCCCCTGAAGATTTATTTTATTGGGAATGGCAAGGCGAAAGTTGAATTGGGCCTTGCCCGCGGCAAGAAGCAGTACGATAAACGCGACGCTCTTAAAGAGAAGCAGAGCGATCGTGAGGTCCAGCGCGCCATGCGCCATGATCAAAAGTGATTCGTCTTGGGATGAATCAGCCACAATAGCCGGATAATAAAGGGGGCGAAACGGCTTCGACGGGGATGTGTAAGCTCTACGTTGCATGCCGAGCTTCTGTCAGCTCGTAAAACCGACGGAACACAATTATAATCGCCGACGATTATAACTACGCAGTAGCAGCTTAACCGCTGTCATACTGCCGTCCCACCAGCCTTCGCCCGAAAGGCGGGATCCGGGGCGTCGACTCAACGGGCTGGTTCGGTGATGGTGCCTGACTGTCACCAGACGAGATTTTTCAGGATAGCGGCGAGAAATCTATGTTCCGACTGAGTTCTCGCGGCGAAACCTAAAGTGCGGAACTAAGCATGTAGATACGGGAGGGGAGCATTTGCGGACGCGGGTTCGACTCCCGCCGCCTCCACCAGCATTTTAAGTAGTTGTTTTTATTACGGAAAAAGAGGCCGTTCGACGGCCTCTTTTTTTTCGTCCACTTTTTGGCCACTTTTTCGGCCATCCTTCGCTGACGGTCTCCAAACTCACGGAGACACCATGATCAGCAAACTTCCCTACCTGCAAATTGGCTACCGAGGCACCTATTATTTTCGGCTCGTAATTCCGAAGCACTTGCGCCATAGTGTCGGTCAAGCTTCAATTCGGCGATCACTCAAAACAACCGACATCCACACTGCTCAACGGAGAGCCTCAAGTCTCTATACAACCATGAAAAAATTACTCGACACCGAGAGCGGCGGCATCTGGTCTGCTGCGGAAGATGAAAACGACAACTCTCTTAAAAATACGATCGTCGTCGGTAACCTGAAAATCACATACCCAGACGGTCGAACAGTCGAATGCGAAAAAATTGAGACCGATCCGAACTCTGAAATAGACTCCGAAAATCTCAAAATAGCTTTATCACAACTTGGAATTGACGGAAAACAACCGGGTACGGTTGTCGAAAGGGTTGAACCGAAAACGAAGACGGCAAAACCGATCTCAATGTATATTGAAAAAATTGTTGATGATAAAAGAAGAGAAAAATGCAGTGAGAAATACTGTGGAGCGCTTCGAGACGCAATTCTCACATTCATCGAAATAGTCGGTGACATTCAAGCCGACCAACTCGACCGCGACTGTGCTCGAAAGTATGCCGACGGCTTTATGAAACTGCCGTCAAATCGAACCAAGAAACCTCGGTATCGAGCGAAAACCGTCAAGCAGCTCCTTTCGATGCATATCCCGAAAGAAGATCTAGTCTCGGATACAACGTTCAACAATAATCTGCAGAAACTGTCGACGTTCGCGTTATGGCTCAAACTGGAGAAAGTTCTCTCCGGTGAAAATCCGTTCTCTGGCTTTGCTCTCGACCTTGGAAAAGCGAGAAACCAATGGTGCGCATTCACAAAAGAAGAAATACAAAAAGTCTTTGACCCGAAAACATACGTCTATGATCGAAACCGACCGTCTCACTTCTTTGTTCCACTGATTACGAGCCACTGTGGCAGCCGTGTCGAAGAAGTCTGCTGCATGAATAAGTCCGATGTCATCGAAGTAGACGGTGTTTGGTGCCTCCGGCTCTTCGAAGACGCGGACGACAAATCAAGCAAGAACGCGATGTCTGAACGACTCGTCCCGATTCACTCAAAACTTCTTGAGCTTGGTTTTCTGAAATATGTCGAAACTCTGAAGGATGGCTCGAAACTCTTTCCGAATCTCAATCGAACAGTCAATGGCTACCATTCAGCGGTTTCGAATGCTTTCAATCGTTATCTCGAAGAAATCGGAGTCAAAAGAGACAAACTCAGCTTGAAATCATTCCGTCACTCGGTCATCACGGAACTTCTAAAACTTGAAATCAGACTCGAACATATCCGCGAAATTGTCGGTCACAGCGTCGAACACGACATCACTCTAGGAAGATACGCGAAAGGCGTGCCGGTCGACGTGCTCAAAAGAGCTGTCGACCGGCTTGACTGGAACTTGGCCGCTTCACAGCTTCCAAAATTCTAGTTGTTCGTCGGGTTTGTTTCAGTTGTTCACCGAAATCGACGAAACTGCATTTCTATAAATATTTTGTACACTTGATCTGTACATCCTGGACGGGGCGTTTAAGGTAGATTCATTAACAATCTGCCACATTACTTGCCCCTCCAGGAGATACAGATCATGCTCAACACACCGACCGCCGCCCGTTTAGCCAGACTCCCCCGCCTCTACCAAACCGAGAACATTCCCCTCGATGATACTCTCATTCATCTCCATTTTTTCATTGGCAGCTGTGACTGGTTCATTGCCGAATATGACGGTGAGGATCTCTTTTTCGGTTTCGCCGTCCTCGGTGGTGATTGGCAGAACGCGGAATGGGGATATGTCACTTTCGGGGAGCTGAGGGATATTCGAGCCCACGGAGTTCTCCATGTGGATTGTGAGCTGGAGAAATATTGGCGGGTTCGACCTTTCTCGGAAGTCATGAAGGATTATGCGCCACCGGAGTACTGCCGAGGGCTGTAGACTGTAATCCTGTCACAGATTCACCCTGTCGTACTCGTCGATCTCATCCTGAGTAGAGATACAGAGATAATCCAGTGTCTGCCGCTGCGACCTGTGGTTCATCATCGCCATCAGGGTCGGTATCGATGCACCGGCCTTATGATGATGGTATGCCCATGTTTTCCGCATTGTATGGGACGCGAAATTGCCGACCAGATCAGCTTGTCGGCACCAGTATTTGAATCCAGATGATAATGCCGCTGTGGAGATTGGCAGACCATCCGCCCTGGTGAATATCAGATCATCAATCTTCAGTGCCTGCTGGGTGGCAAGATATCCCTGTAAAGCCGTTTTCGCGGCACGGTTCAGGCGCAAGTTTTTCCTTTTGCCGGTCTTCTTTTCAACGATCGGAACTGCTATATCCTCATTGATAGCCCGAGATACCGGGCCATACCGCAAATTAACCAGATCCGATGCCCTCAAGTTCGTGTTGATCCCGACAATGAAAATCGCATAGTTCCGAAGATTTGTCTTGTACAGATAGTCCTTCAGCTGGTTAATTTCCCGTTGTGTCCTTAACGGCTCGATGATGTAGCGCCGTTGAGGGACGTACTTGCTGCCTTCCTGCCGAGTAACTGGTCTGCCACGTCTTTTGGTCTGTGGAATCATCTGGCTTCTCCTTGGAATGATATTCTGCAGTTGTCTGTCGCTGTAGAGTTATATAAGGAGAAGATGATATGTAGAGGCTTGCTGGTGATGGTTGCCGGGGTGCGGCTTTCCAGTCTGTGTAAACCTTTGTCTATAAGTTACGATAGAGTGAAAGATGGTCATGGACAAGGTCAGTTCCGGCATTGCGATTTTTCTGTTAGGTTTACTGTGGGTCTTATTGCTTCGATGCATAGGAGTAATGTCATCAATCGGTATTTTCACTCTTATTGAAATTCAACCTGGCAATCTATAAAACAGCTTTTCAACCTTCGCTTTGAACTCTTCGCGATCGAGTGACTTTGCAGGCTCGATCGCGAATGTGGCGTAACCGCTATTTCAATAGCTCAAGGTATCCCGGTTCTATTCCTGCCCCTGAGCCGTTTCGATCCTTCGAGGAGTGGATGCCAGCCGAAGACCAGCGTGACCATGAAGACATCCATCTTCATGTCGTCTGGTGCGTCGTCGTTCAGGGTCGATTTGTAGCTGAACGTGAGATTCAGGTTATCGTTGACACCATAGCCGAGGGTAAACCCCATGCCGAAATTGCTCAGCTCCTCTCCGGGGACGCCGCCATTATTGGTTGCCGGCCCCTGTTCTGTCGTCTGTTGGGTTTTAGTTAGAGGATTCCAGCTTTCGAAATCCTTCCATGAGTGGATGCCAGCCGAAGACCAGCGTGACCATGAAGACATCCATCTTCATGTCATCGGGAGCGTCGTCGTTTAAGGTCGACTTGTAACTGAAGGTAAGGTTGAGGTTCTCGTTAATTCCGTACCCCAGGGTAACTCCCATAGCGAAATTGTTCAGTTCCTCTCCGGGGACGCCGTCATTGATGGTTGCCGCGCCGCCATTGTAGACGGCGGCATCAAGTGATCCCCAAAGTCTTTCGGTGAGATCGCGAGTCAGGTGTGCGTCCAACTGAAAAAGGAGATCGGATTCCAGCGTCTGCCCAACATAGTCGTCATTGTCGCCAAAAACCCACATGACGGGAAGAAACTCCAGCGTCGTTCTCCGACCAGGCACCCATGGTCCGAGCTGCCAAACGATGGGCATGCCAATGCGCCCATACCATCGGTTCTGGCTGATATTCAACGGCTGATCGTTGTTGTACTCGCCAATCGGCAGATAGAGGTCGGCGAGAAAATCAACGGAGAACCCCGGTTCGTAGCGCATGGCATCGGGAATATTCTTCTGAGCTGGTGGCCCAAGAAGGTTGACGACGAATTCAAGCATTGGGTCGCCGAACCCTGACGCCGATTGCTTGGCCGAACTTCCCGCCACCGTCACCTCGCCCGATGCCCGACCCATGGGCATGATCACCGCCGCCGTTGCCGAGCGATCAAACAAGGAAAAATTGTGGGCATAGCCAAGTAGGGCAAGCGTGGCATCAAATTCCGCTCCGGCAGTAACCATATGCGAGGGATCGAAGGGGTTGGTGTTTCCGCTTATCGATTCAAAAATCGTCAGCACTCCATTGCCGCCCGAAAGGTTCTTCCAATAGAACCGCGCCGGGACTTGCGCCAAGCTTTGTGGCGGATAGAACAGCCCTACGGCGCTCACTACTGCGGCAGCCAGCCCAGCCCAAAGAACCGATTTTTTTAAGAATTCTTTGTTTTTCATGAGATCTCCTTTCTTTCTGATGAATAATTGTTTCCTGGGTCAAGAGCAATCAAGATTTGGGGGCTGCTATCATGTCCTGGGGTGGAACGAATTGTTTCTTTTTGATCAGCGGCGGATAACCCGGGTCATCGGGAACGCGCGGCGGGAGTTGATCCTCCAGGGTTTCGAACATGCTACGGCTTGGGATGATGACGTTGTTGGCTTGCACGTAGTTCTCCCAAAGCTTGATCATTTCTTGAAGCTTATCTGGTTGCTGTGCCGCAAGGTCATGGCGTTCAGCCGGATCGTTTGTCAGATTAAACAGTTCCCATGCGCCTTTGCCAAGCGGTTTGTGTTCCCAGCGGATCTTCCACTCCCCTTGTCGTACCGCGCGATTGCCGAAATTTTCCCAGGCGAGATAGTCGCGATCGGTGCGGGGAGAGTCGACCTGGCCGTCAAGCATCGGCATCCAGGATTTACCGATGAGCGGTAGCAAGGTTTTGCCATTGCGCTCTTGGGGATAGCTGGCGCCGGCAATGTCGAGCAGCGTCGGCATGATGTCGGCGACGTGCATCAGCCCACAGTTGATGCTCTCTTTCGGGCGTTTGACCGTCGGCCCGCTGACAATCAGGGCATTGCGGATGCCGCCTTCTGCTGTCCAGCCCTTGTATTGGCTGAAAGGGGTCATCGAGACTTGCGCCCACATGGGGCCGTAGCCTACATACGATCCCGGATCGCCCCAGGCGTTGGGATGGGTCTGCGACCATTTGATCGCCGAGAAGAGGTAGTCTCGCGAACCTGGCGACCCGGCGACCATCTTGAACAGGTCGGTGCCCTCGGCGCCGTTGTCGCCGAAGACAATGAAGATGGTGTTGTCGTACTCCCCGATTTCTTTGAGATGATCAATCAGCCGGCCGACATGGAAATCGAGGTTTTCCACCATCCCGGCATACAGCTCCATCTTCTTGCCGAGAATAGCACGAGCGGCGGGGGCGAGGACGATCGGGTCGGGAACGAACCACATTCGCTCGGCAAGCTGCGTGCCTGGAGGCATAATCCCCAGTTCGATTTGTCGTTTCAGGCGAGTCTGTCGCACCGCGTCCCAACCGATATCATATTCGCCGACATGGCGGGTCCGCCATTCCCGCGGCAGATGGAACGGATCGTGCGGGGCCTGGTGGGATACATAGGCGAAGAAAGGCTTGCCGTCGCCGTGATTGGCGTCGATGAATTCGATCATCTTGTCGGTATAGGTCTTGGTCGCGTAGTAATTGTCCGGCAGTTTGGTAAGATAGCGGCCATCCTCGGTAAAGACCGACAGCGGTGAGGCGGCGGTGAAATTGTTCATATCCCAGTAGCTCCCGGCCCCATCGAGCAGGGAAAAATCCCGCTCGAAACCGCGGGCCGCCGGGATCAGATCGGGCGCCTTGCCCAAATGCCATTTCCCCACCATATAGGTGTGGTAGCCGGCATCCTTGAGAAGTTCCGGCAAGGTCGCTACCTGCTTATTGAGGTAGCCCTCGTAGCCGGGGACATTAAGTTGATTGGGCGCGGTCCACTCGTCCATGTTCCCCAGACCGTTGACGTGGGTATCGACGCCGCTGAGCAGCACGGAACGGGTGGGCGAACAGGTGGCGTTGGTGTAGAAGTTGGTGAAGCGGACGCCGTCCTTTGCCAGCGAGTCGAGATTGGGCGTCTTGATCTCGCTGCCGAACGATCCCATGTCGGCGTAGCCCAGGTCGTCGCCGAGGATAATGACGATGTTCGGCCGGCGGGGGGACTCGGCGGCAGACATGAGGCCGGGCGAGACGACTGCGGCGGCTACGATCGCCGCCGTCAACCATCTGCGCAACCGGTCCGATCCCGCCAGCGTCCCGACCGTAAGGGGGGGAAGGTGCTGCCGCTCCGCCTCCCTTGCTGTTTTCTTCCTGTCATCAAACTGTTTCATTGTCGCCTCCTCTTTCTATGGTTTCGGGTTCTTCCCTGATATTTCCTTGAGCAGCGCCTCGGCATCCCTGTGCTGAGGATGCTTTTCGAGCAGTGCGCTCAATACCTTTCGGGCCTCTGCTGTCTCGCCTTTTTGCTGCATGTAGAAGGCAAGGGTATAGGTGTACTTCGCATCCTGCGGGCTGAGGTCTGCGGCCTTCCGGCACCAGGAAATTGCCTCGTCGAGCCGGTCACGGGCGGTGATAACGCAAAGATTGTAGGCAGCCTGCGCCATCTGGGTATCGGCCGTGAAGGCCTTCCTGAGATGATCCTCTGCTGGTTTCAGCTCGCCTTTTTCGGCAAGCAGAAGCCCCAGGTTGAAGTTTGCCGCAGCATTGTCCGGCTCCTGCGCGAGCGCCTTCAGCAGGATCTTCTCGGCTTCGGCGGTCTCTCCTGCCCGGGCAAGGGCTATGGACATATTGACCATCACCACGACAGCCTGAGGATCAAACCGCAGGGCTGTCCGATAGGACGCGACAGCTTTGTCGAACTCTCCTTTGCCAAGCTGGTAATTTCCCAGGTTGTGGCGGGATGACCACTGATCGGGCATGACGGTGAGCGAGGCCAGGTATTCTTCGGTTGCCTTGTCGAGGTGCGCCTGATAGGCCGCCGGCGCATTCATCTCCGGAAAGGAGGTGAGCGCTGCCGCCGCCCGCACCCTCACCAGCCGGTAGTCGTCTCTGGTTAGCTCGATCAGGGTCTGCAGGCTTTCCATGGACGGAATGAGTCCCAATGCGTGAGCGGCGGCCCCGCGTACCAGCGGAGAGGGGTCTCCGGCCGCCTTGAGCAGTGCATCCTTCACTTGCTGATTCTGTCCCGGCGGAATCAACCGGATAAGTGATGCGGCGAAGATTTCGTCGCGCCCGGGATCGGTGATGCAGGCCAGCATCTCCGGCAGCTTCGTCCAGTTTCGCTTGCGGGCCATGTCGATAAGGGATGCGCGTTCAAGGACAGGTCCCTGATAATCCCGGCGGTGCCACTGCCTGACACGGGCATCAGCCCAGGCGGCTTGTTTGTCGCTATGGCAGATGGTGCAGGCATTGGGAGAGTTGAAGGCCATGGTTGCCGAAGGGGCCGGCGGGAGCATCGAGTGGTCGCTCCTGTTCATCCTGGCAAAGGACGTCTTCGGCATATGGCAGGAGATGCACCTGCTGCCTTCGCTTGCCTCTGCGTGGCGGGTGTGTGCCGCCGAATTCTTGACCTTGTCCTGATGGCAGGGAAGACAGGCGTCGTTGAACTTCTCCAGTTTGAACCGGTACCGACCGCTGGAGGTGTGGCAGTGCATGCAGTCGATCCCGCCGGACTTGACGCAGGGACTCATGCTCCACGAGGTGATGGTGTAGTTTTCTCCCAGATCCCTGCCATCGGCATAGAAATCCGGGTCTTCGAGGGTCGCAAGGTCGAAGTAGTCATAGAAGCGCTCTCCCGGGCCGTATGCCGCAGCCAGCGGGTTCGCCTTGGCATGGCAGCTGGCGCAGAGATCGTTGCGCTGGGCCGTGGTCATGGTTTTGGTGCTGATGATCCGTATATCCGGCAGCGGCTGGCCTTTGCCGGCTTCCCTGGCGATCCTGTTGTGCTCCGCTGCCGGGCCATGGCAGGTTTCGCAATTGATCCCCGGTTCGGTCCAGGTCGTATGGTAGGTGTCGGTCTTCGGATCGTAGTTTGTCGAGAGTTGACTCACATGGCAATTATAGCAGGCGGTGTTGAATGTATAGGAGCTCCCTCGCCAGTCCACCGCCTGGCCCTGGGCTTCCCCGGGAAAGTGGCGGATTCCGCTGGCAGTGGTGTCGAACCATTCCTTTTTTTTGACGTCATAGGCAAGGGGAAGGGTCTGGAGCCGGCCCCGTGCGAACGGTGTCAGGAAATAGAAGACATTCTTGCCGCCAAGGACATGCTCGATCCTGTATGTTTTCCTGCCTTCGCGGCCTCGTTCGATGACGACTCCATTTTCCGGGTCTGCGTGATATGTTACGTTCCCAATGACAATATCGCCCGCATGTGCCGTAAGGTTGCCCTTCGCGAAGTTTGTCGAATAGGGCTGCATGGCCAGTCCGTGCATGGACGTGGACCAGAGCTGGTAAAACCTCTCATGGCACGCCCTGCAGCTCGGCGACCCGGCGTAGCGGATGGATTGATCATCCTGAGCGAGAGCAGTGCCGGCGAATACTGTGCACAGCAGAACGATGCAGATTGATTTCATGTTTCTCTGGTGACATTGAGCCTCCTGTCGCTGCAGGAGGGTTTCTTCCTTCATTTCGGAAAGAGAAAGGTGAGCTGGATGCGCAACCCCCAGTCTTCCTGCCCGCTATCCGGCGATTCGGCCCAGTATTTTGCCCCCACAGCCAGTTGCAGGATCTGCGGGCCGATCTTGAACAGCTGCGCCACCTGGGCGATCACCGGCACCGACCACTGCTCGTTTTCCCAGTCGTAGGTGGCCTCGGTGGTCAGGCTGAAGGTCGTTTTGGTCGTGGTGACGTAGCTCACAAAGGGCTGCAGGAAGGTGGCGTTGATGTCATCCCGATCATCATCGCCTGCCACCGACCAGATATGGTTGGTCAGAAAGCCGACCGTCCACGGTCCCGACTGCTTCAGGGCCACGGCCGTCGGTCCTATGCCCCACTGTTCGCTGCCGAGCATGTCGTCGGTTGCCGCCGGCAGCAGTTCGACCGGCCCTGCACCCCAGATCCAGCCGCCGGCTGTCGGGGCCTTCGGCGAAAAAAACTGGCTGGCGACGACATCGCCGAGGCCCGATTCATTCATCGTATCGAGCGGGAAATCTTGGCGATCGATCAGCGGCACGATGGTGCGCGTGATCATGTTCCAGTCGTCGTTCAGTGAAAGTGGGATAACCGGCTGGATGTTCAGGACGTGGGCCGCTGCACCTTCGTTCTCTTCACCATACTCGTCGTAGTTGTACTGAAGGGGCACACTGATCAGGGAAGCGATCGGGTTTGCCAGCTTCTTGGCCAGTTCCACCGCCTGGTCGGTTGCGGTGTTCTCCTGGGCGACTGCGATGCCCATCGGCGACAACACGGCAAGGGAAAGAGCTGCCGCCAGAATCCGGCAATGACGGGTTTTCTCAGAAAAATTCATGGTATCCTCCAGTTCAGTGTTGAAGAGTTGCGCTTGATCCGGCGGAGCTTCGCATCCGGCGACCACGCCCTGGCCTTACGCCTGCTGACAGCCGACGTCCACATCTCTGCCCGATGTTTGGATTATTTGACCTTATAGCCTCGTGCCTCCAGGCAGACGCTGTAGGCGCGATAATACGTATCCGCCATTTTCTTGTTCGCGCTGGCCGTCGCCGCTGCCTGCTGTTTGGCCTGCTGTTCCTGCTTTTTCTTTTTCACGAGTCCAATCGCGCCGCAAACGGCGGCTCCGGCCACCGCGTCCTCGCCGAATTCCCCTCCCATATCCGGTTGCGAATGGTACATCCTCGGATCCGATAGTCATCAGCGAGCAGAAATTTTTCAAATTGGCCGAGTTCCCCCTGAACCCGAGTCGCATCGACCGTCATCTGCAGTGATCCGGTCAGCAGTTCTCTGTGTTCGTCCTGCAGTGCAATAGCCCCTTCCGCTGTCGACAACCCCTTGCCCAATGCTCTGTTATACAGATCGCAGGCCTGACGGAAACAGTTGTCATACATGCTCGGCAATGGTTCTTCGCCGGCCCCAAACAAGTAGGAATAGGCATAGAGCGCCGACAGGAGATAGCTGTCTGTGGCCTTGATCCGCCGGTCCGCGCTGTCGGCATGCTCCAGTTTTTCGCCAATGAGGAAGTTGAGTTCGGCAAGGGCGAAACGCAGGTTCCGGCGGTCGTCACCCTTGGCTATCTGCTGCTGAAGATCGTGGAGAACCGACTCCGGGTTCTTGTCGATCTGATCCCGCAAATTTGCTCGATAGAGGACGACGTTGGTCGTCGAGCTGGCCTTCGTCGAGGTCAGCGCGGAGTTGCTGACTTCCTCGTAGGTACCTCGGAGGCCGGCCGGGTCCACACCGTAGGGCGTGGCGCAACCGGACGCGACCATGCCAGCAGCAGCAACGTGTTTCCCTTGCACTTCAACATCAGAATCCTGTCCTGTTTCATCCTCTGCCTCGCTGCTATACATGACACACCGCTGTCAGGGCGGCGCTTTTTCTGGCGATCGTGTCGAGCAGACTGATCCATGATCGAAGCAACGCATCGTCTTCGTCTTTCTGCAGGCTGTTGGCAAGCATTTCAATATCAATGCCGGCACAGATGCTCCCTGACGCGCTCTGCTGCTGTTGATCGCGATGTCCCGCCTTCCCATCTGGTACTGTTGGAATGCGATCAGGAACCGATGATCCGGAATCCTGACACCGTGCGGCAACCGAGCAGACGGCACCAATTTCCCTTACCAGCGAGAGGTTCGATCGACAGAGTTCGATGCTGCCTGCAAACGAACAGACCAGGCGTGGTCGTTGGGCGCCGAATTCCATCACTCGCTGCCACCGCCGTGTTTCAAAGAGATCGCGAGCGACAAGGCAGATTTCCAGCAATACGGCATTGACGCAGGCGACAGCGGATTTTTCCGGAAACAGATGACTGAAACCTGCCAGCAATCGGTTTACCGGTATCGTCAGAAAACAGGACGAGGACGGTTTTCGTCCGGCAATGAGACAGCCCTCGAAGGCCTGCAGAATAGTCTCGGCGACGGCGCGAAGCTGGAGGGAAGAAAACAGCAGGCCGATATTGAGGGAAATATTCAAGGTAATCAACGACTCAATGGTCGGAAGCCGTGACGGCAGTCCCGCAATGCTGATCATGAGATTTGGTTGCCGGTATCTGGCATCATCCAGTGGGACCGTTTCTGGCATATTCGCCGTATCGTTGGTGGAGAGAGGTGAATACGGTACGGCAACCCAGCCATTCAGGCCTCCCGATTTTTGGAAATTTGGCAGCATCAGGTTGGCGGCGTGAAGGGCATCCGCGATAAGGAGTTCCATCGCCAGTCGCCCCCCGTAGAATCCTTCCCTCAGTTTCTCCTGAATCAGCTGATCGAATACCTTCCCTGCCTGCAGCACCCTGTCACATGCATCGAGAGTGACGGAAAGTCCAGCTATTGAGTGCCCTTGCCGGTTGTCAGCCAGCAAGCTGAGCGTCGCATGCTCTCCTGCGAGACCTTCCAGCCACAGGCCTTGCCCACTATCGATCAGATCGGAGATTGTAGTCACGGTTCTCCCCATGTTTTCTGCAACATATCCCCTCGTCGGAATATTCCGGCACATTATCGGTACCGATTGGGCAACGGACGACGTGGAGTTTTATTTGCACAAAGCAAAAGGAATGCCAATCCTTTTCGGATGAAAAAAAAACAAAAATATATCAGCAATACAGATATGTTATGAAGAAGCCCAGGAGTTTCTCGAAAGCAGATGGCACGCAGCCCCCCTCAATATATGGAGGCCTGACCTGATGCAGAGGGGAAGAGGCAGGAGGAATGGAGGTGTTGAAAGTGATACAGGAGCCGCACCGGAGACAAATACCAGGCGGCCCGTCATCGTATTCGCGGCCATCGATTTATTTGTCGAAGACGGGAAGAGCATCAGGTGTGACCGTATCACTGCAACGAAACAGAAAAAAATACGACCTCAATATATTGAGGGAGGAAGCAGGGGAGGGTCCGTATCCATCAAATCGGACGTCGAATGTCCATTTTTTTCAAGCGGAAGCGTAAGGTGCTGGGGTGGAGGTTCAGCATCGAGGCAGCCCCGTCCGGTCCTTCTATTTTCCAATTCGATCTGCGCAGTACCTGAATGATGTGGTGGCGTTCGACGGAGGCGAGATCAAGTGTGGGGTCAGGGACAGGCCCCGATTCCGTCAGGGGGGCAGCAAGGTCGCCGATTGTCAGCTGCGGCCCTGAAGAGAGAATGACGCCCCTTTCGATCAGATGCTCGAGTTCCCGAACATTGCCCGGCCAATCGTATTGCAGCAGCCTGGAAAGGAGGTTTTTTGGTATCGTTTCAATATGCTTGCCCATTTTATGGGCGAACTTTTCGACAAAATACTGCGCCAGCAGTAGAATATCCTCGGTTCGTTCCCGGAGGGGCGGGATCGTGATCGGAAAAACATTGAGACGGTAAAACAAGTCTTCGCGGAACCGCCCGTTGCGGACCGCGTTCCGGAGATCCCTGGACGTTGCCGCAATGACCCTGACGTCAACCGTGATGGTTTTCGAACTGCCAAGCCGCTCGAACTCCCCATCCTGCAGGACCCGTAGGAGCTTGGCCTGCAGCTCCAGTGGCATCTCCCCGATTTCGTCGAGAAAAATCGTCCCGTGGTGGGCGATCTCGAAACGACCGGCCTGACGGGCATGCGCCCCGGTAAACGCTCCCTTCTCCCTGCCGAAGAGTTCGCTCTCAATGAGGTTGGCGGGCAAGGCCGCGCAGTTGACCGTTACCAGAGGGCGATCCCTGCGGGAATTCATCCGATGAATGGCATGAGCGAGCAGACCTTTGCCGGTGCCGGTTTCCCCGAGCAGCAGAACTGTCGAATCGGTCTGGGCAACCTGTCGAGCGGCGGCCAGAACCTTTTTCAGCGCCGCACTGCCACCGATGATCTGTTCGAACCCCTGTTCCCTTGTCAGGTCCTTCCGGAGAAAATACACCTCTCCTTCCAAGCGCCTTTTCAGTGTTTCAACTTCCTCGAGGCGATCGCGCAGATTCTCTTCCATGCATTTGCGTTGATGGATGTCGAGGCTCACCCCGAACAGCTGACCGACAGTTCCATCCGGGTGCTGGTATCGCCTCCATTTCGAGCAGATCCACTTCCACTGACTGGATGCGTCGCGGATGCGATATTCAATTTCAAAGTGTTCCGATGAAATGCAGCTGTCCTTGATCATCTGTTGAACCGGGGGCAAATCGGCCGGGAAGATGCAGTTTTCATATTTTTCCATGTCGATGATCTCGTCCCGGGAAAAACCGAAAATCTCCCGGCTGCGGTCGGTTGCCCAGAACAACTTCGCCCGCAGGTCCAGTGCCCATAATCCGGCACCGGCAGATTCAGCGGCGAGACTCAGCAGCCATTGGCTCTTCCGCAATGCATTTTCCGTATTCTTTCTCAGCAGGGCATTGCAGAAAATCTGGGCAACCAACTCCAGCCGTTTGACGGTATCCGGATCATGGACGAACGGCGTGTGCAGCATATTGAAGGAGAGAACCCCGATAATCGGTTTGTTCCCGGTATAGAGGGGAATCGACACTGTTGACTTGATGCCGTATCGGCGTTTGGTTTCGAGATCTGTCAATGATTCCTGATCAGTTAGGTCCTCCGTGTTAAAAATGATTGTCGACCCTTCCATGAGTTGTTTCGCCGACCATGGAAATGCTTCTGCGGCGACGAGTTCGGTCGGCTTTTTCGGACCGTCGGCCGGACTGTGAAGGTGGGTCAGGACCATGCATTCCGGTTTGTCGACAGACCACTGCCAGAGCGTCGACAGATCAAAACCGAGGAATTCGCAGATGCGTCGCTGGGCGTCCTCGATGTATCCGTCCACCTCTTCAGCGGAAAGATTGATGAACTGAGCAGACAATTGCGAAATCAGCGTCTCGAAGGATAGTTGTTTCAGCAACGCGTCTCTGTTGCTTTTCCTGGTTGCTGGTTTCATCAAATATCAATCCGTCTCAAATGCGATTCCCCTTGTTAATGTATGGATACGACAGTGGAGAGACACCAAATGGCTCACTCCCCGGCCCTTCCGTTAGTTGCCTGGTATGAAGATGAAAATATGCTCATCTTCAGAAATGTACACCAAAGATACATTGTTTGGTTGTATTGATGCTAACCTGATATCATCTCTGAAAGATATTTTCAAATTCATTAGCAATGACAACCGATCCATTAGAGACCCGGGTTGAGATGTTTCCTGAGAGGGAAGATCTTCCTGCCTGAACGGAATCGGCCCAAAATGGAGTAACGTAAAGAAGAGATAACCAAAGACTACGTAATAAAACCTGTTCTTGCTGAATCGGGGCAATACCCTTTCACTGAGATTGAGTAGGCCGAGCTACCAAACGGACACCGAGGGCTGCACACACCTTATTGATTGTGTCAAATCGAGGTTTGGCATTTGGTTTTAGCGCTTTATACAGAGCTTCACGGGTTATACCTGTAGATTTTGCAACTTCGCTCATACCCCGAGCTTTGGCTGCTACCCCTAAAGCATGGGCCAGTTCAGCTGCATCACCATCCTCAATCACCATCGTGATATATGCAGCGATATCTTCTTCGCTCTTCAGCTGTTGAGCCATATCGAAATTTGGTAAGTCGGCAATGTGTTTTTTCATAATTCAATCCTCCAGCGCAGCTTCACGCTCTTTGGCTGTTGCGATATCCTTCTCTTGACTGCCCTTGTCTCCACCGCCAAGCATGATGATTAACGTATCACCTCGCTTGGTATAATACATCCGCCAGCCCGGACCGAAGTGCTCCCGCATTTCGAAAAGGCCTTGGCCCACAGGCTTTACATCGCCGAGATTTCCTCGCTGGGCTTTATCAAGACGACGGCTTAGGCGAAGCCGTGTAATGCTGTCTTTTATGCAGTCCAGCCATTTATCGAATTCTGGTAGTGTTTTAACTGTATACATACACTAAACTGTAATCGTTCGAATACAATATGTCAAATAAGATGTGGGCCAGGATTTACCAATCCTTGAGTTTTAAAAGCGAACCGGTATATGAGTTTGCATTGAAACGAGTAAGATCGTATCTGTAAAGATTTGAACTGGCAGTAATAGGTGATAAAATTCACTACAGGATATAGATTTTTCTGAGAGGGTAGGATCGGCTAATAGCAGAGAATTGTTCATAAATGGAGTAACCACAAAGAAGAGCTTACCAAAGATTATCTTAACGATCCAGGTATTGAACTCTGCAAAAAATGTCTGTATATGCGAACTACATGGGTTCGCATATTTCCACCCATAAAGGACAACTACAACCCCCTCGGACCTTTCTTCTTCTTCACTTCTACGCCGATTTTCTGGTCAAAATCACCGTCATCTGATCCGGCACTCGTTGCCGTCGGTTCTTCGCAGCCTGTCTCCCGCATGACAAATTTATAGAACGATTTGAACTCAGGGTTTTCTAGAGCAGTTGCAAGGCCGGTGTATTTTTCACCTTCGCCAGCCTTGATGCTGCCGGTGGATTGGGTATCAATTTCGCCTTCTTCAAGATCCGCACTTTCGGCCAGATTTATTGTGACCTGCAGACCGGTTTGAGTAACTGTTTGCAACGTTGTCTTCCATGCTGGTCGGTTGACGCGGTCGCAGAATCGGTTCCATCGGTCCGGGTACACGGATCGAACATGAAGTGCGTATGAAATAGTATAAAAGTTGGCGTAACCGATGAGTGACAAATCGAGTCCAACTCTGTCCGCCAGATCAGCTGCTATCGCGAGAATGTCCTCGTTCCCGACCCTGACGCTGCCGAAATGAAATGATAGTGCCGCCGTGAGATAATGCAGCGGCTTTCCAGACATCAGACATTCCATCTCAATCATCGATATCCTCGCCGCAACATCGTTCAATGATGACATGATCTCATCCGTGTGCGCCACCTGAAGGTCCCGGTCGGCCAGACGGATTGTCTTTTTCTCCGGCAACCATTGAAAGGCTGAGGCCATTTCAAGGATATGATCATATCGTAAATCGAGCATTGTTGTTTTCATAGTTTCACTCCTCTTCGCCAAAAAATCGCTTGAGCTGTTGATATAATGCCGAATTTTGCAAGACCATCAGTTTCGGATCGCTGATAGTTGCCTGCAGATATCGATTTCCTAAACTTTGTATCTCCGACTTCCAGAAAGCAGAATTTTCCCGCATGATCTTGGCTGCCTCCGCAGGTGTCGGGCGCACATTATCGACCGCATGCCGATGAAGGACATCCAGCGGGATCTGTGTCGGCTGTGTTGATTGTATGAACACCTGGAAAAACCACTCCGCCAGCGGATGCTCATGTGCGTGTAACCTTCTGTATGCATTGCGGACCATCTCGGTAACGGCGAATTCAGACAACGACTTCGGACTGCGATCCACAGTTTTCAGGCCTGGTGATCTCAGAACCAGCTCCAACCGGAGCACATCGCCAATACGCCATTCTTCCGCGCAGGATGCCACGTCCTGAACCCGGAGGGCGCACCGGTCACTCAGCAGGGTCTCAAGTCGATCTCGTGCCTCCTTGCCATCCTCATACGGAAACAGGAGACAATGTTGCGCCAGGAGGTGATCCAGAGTGACTGACCGTAATTTTGCATGTTGCCTGACGAGAAAATCGACAACCGAGCCACCTAGATCATCCGGCGTTCCAATCTGCTCATGGTCAAGCGGCACCGTAGAAACTGAATTCCCAATGTCCAGGATACGCAGCGCATCAAATTCAATGCGGTGTCGCATCTTATTTACCCAGTGCTGAGATGATCTTCTCTTGCCGCTTCATGTCACGATGCTGCCGGTAACTGTCGGCGGCATTTTTCCATGCTTCTTGGTCGGTTCGCTGCAGGACTTTCCTCAGCTGCGGCGGCGTCACATCAACATCGTAAAACGCCGCGATGTACTCGCTGAGTTCAGACAATGGGCTCCCGCTGCCGTGCAAGGCCAAAAGGTGCGCCCGCAATTGCCGGTCTTTCAACCGCCGGAGCGTCGAAATCGATACCTTTGCACTTCGGGAGATATTTTTCAAAATCAAATATTCCTTGAAATTCTGGTCGAATGGTTCCATTTACGGGCCTTTATCAGTTCTTGTTCTAAATGGTGCTGTGTCAGCGGGATATGAGTTGCGCGGGATTCTCCCGCAGCAGGTTGTTCCTGCGGACGGTCAACGTTCCTTGAGGTGTCTTTAGAGAGAAGCTGATCCATTGAGTCAAGTGTGTTCAAGACAGCATCGACTGACGACGGTAAACCCATTCTCGCCAGCATTTTCGAAGCCTGTTTTCGGCAATATTCTTGGAGTTTGGTACTTGTCGCCACAGATGCCAATGTCATCATAAACCGCGGATTCCGGCGTTGCTCAACAGTGCCCTGCGCCTGTAGCCAGCGACGATCTGCGGATGTGATACCGCTCGGAGTGCCCGCGTCTACGGTATACCCGTAACCGGTCAACTCCCTGGTGACGGTGGTCTTCATCTGTTGGGTTATATTGAGCCGGAATTGTTCTTGGATGGCTCCGTAACCTCCGTTCCTATAGGAGAACAACCCTTGCAGGTGCAAATGTTCTTTGCCTCGGTTCGATGTTCGGTGCAGAACCATGGACACCGGCAAGTGACGCGGAATGTCGTGGAGAACGGCTTTTGCAAGGTTATGGATTTGATCGGCGGAGAGATCATTGGGAAGATTGATGACGAACTGGCGCGCCGTCACCCGCGCATTATGGCGAACCATGCCGTCGGGATTCTGGCGCTCTTCGAGGAATTCTTGGTAGATTCCTCGCCAGTGCGCAACCAATGCGTGATGATCGGTCTTGCAGGCTTTCGGTATGGATTTTGTCCAAACGCATGCCTTCTCGCCCGCATCCAGCTGGTGGCCGTCGATCAGATACGAAACATGCGCAGATGGGTCTCCGGTCATGCTGACGTGATTGACCCAGAGTTTCGCAATCGGCATAGTTTTGGCCTCCGGTGGCTAATGAGAAGCAGTTGAGCTCAGCTCAGGCCCTTACAGGTACGTTCCGTTACCTGGTAAGTGCCAACCGACCGATCAGGGTTTTCCAGAGGTGTAAAACCCTTTGGAAGATTTGGTCGCCAGTATTTCAGCGGCCTGAAATGTAATATCAAGAGGTGGAGCTGAGGAGAGAGCAATCAGGACCTGCAGCCAACAACAAAGATGGCTGCAGGTGGGTGGGTGTTATCGATTAAATTTCACGCATTGTTTTGAAAATCTCTTGCACGTTGATATCCTGAGAAATTCTCTGGCCGGTTGTTTGACGGCCCCAAATAGTGCCGAACGGCGTTTCAACGATAATTTCACCGGCTTGTTTTGCAGCATGCGCGAAACCGTCGGTAATCAGCCACCATTCATAAACCATGATTTCGTCATCGGCATAGTCATCGTCTAGGGCGGCCCCTCTTGTAGCCTCAGCAATAGCATCAGCAACAAAGGTTTGATCCTCCAGTTCACGCATCATCTGGCGGGACATGTTGTAGAGGATGTGAGTATTCACCGCTGTGTCCAGTTTTTCATCATTCATGTTGACCGTCTCCATTGAAGGTACTTTCTGTTCTTGATTCTCCGAGCGGAGAACGTCCGCACGGTCATTGCTTATAGGATCTGATAAGGAGAAGATCGGCCCCGGAGATAATGTGCGATTTTTTTTTAAGGTATAAACCTTATAAAAAAATGGATTTTATTATGTGATAACAAGCATATATATGCATGTTTGGCTGTACGTTCTGGCGAGGGCATTTATACTGCGATTGAATGATTAATTAGGTCGTTAATTATTGAAATTGCAGGATAAACACCAAATGGAGAGATCGATGAAATCGTCAGAAAAGAACCGCTATAAACCTGTAGATGAATTGCGCCAGTTACTCGGAAATCTGGAGAATCAGAAGTTTGTACTCGACTGTGGGCATCATGTAACTTTCAATGAGGTGCTCGGAAATAACGTGACAATCTTGAATGGTAAATCGCTGCGGATAATTTGTTCGCTATGCGGATATTGAGATAAAGTTGACGGATATGCCACCCGCACTCGAAGGTACGGGTGGCATATCTACCGGATTGTTGTGGTTAAATCGCTCCCATGTTTTTCAAAATAGCCTGAACGTTAAGATCCTGTGCTACCCCTTGCATGCAGGTCTGTCGGCCCCAGATTGTGCCAAACGGTGTTTCAATGATGATCTCACCGGCGGCTTTGGCGGCGTCAGCAAATGCATCACATCAGACACAATCCACCATTGATTCAACAAAATATGAAGATAGTTTCGCGCGCCGATCCAATTTCTGTTTCCGAGCACATCTTTTCATTATCCACCATAAAGATTAATTCCAATTTATGGAGGAACTATGGGTACGAGAAATATGACATGTGTAACGCTGGACGGTGAGTTTAAGGTAGCGCAATACGGCCAATGTGATGGCTATCCAAGCTATACAGGTATTCGAATATTGCGATTTTTTCGAGATACTGATCTTGATAAGCTCAAGAATGCAGTTTCACGGTTGAGATTTATGACCGAGGAAGAGCTAGAACGATTCTACATCGAGGAGGAAACCTACTCTAAGCAGCTGACACCGGAGCAATACGATCTGATACGGAGAGAAAATCAGGATCGTTGCTGTAATTCTGCTGAGATTCTTGACCAGCAATATTTGGAAAGACCTTTTGTTCAGATCAATCGTGACCTCGGTTGGAAAATTCTAAAATACGTCATGGGCTCAGACGTGCAGCCACTAATCAATGACATTAAATTCGCTGGAAATTCACTGTCCTGCGAATGGGCCTATGTTGTTGATTTGGACAACGGTCGATTTGAAATCTTCAAAGGATTGAACAAGGAACCGCTGGCTGAAGATGAACGTTTCTATTCATTCGAGGGGTACAAGGAGTTCGCGCCGGTCAAGCTGGTTGTCGCTTTTGATCTGAGCGATCTGCCAACCGAAGAGCATTTCCTGGAATGTTGTCCTGACGCGTGAGCCAAGATGCCAATCTATCCGAGTCGCTCTGAGCGACTCGGATTCCTGTCAATTTCCTGATTCTCTCCTGTTTCATTTCTCTATTGCGATATCCATTGAACGATTATTGAAGATGTTCAGATGGTGTGGCGTTCTTGTCTTTTGATATGATGAGATAAATCTATCTGCATATCTTGCTCTTTATTAAAACGTGAATACGCTAAACTGGGAATCACCACTAGCTGAAATCTCATAAGCGGCACACCAAGCGACAATCCTACCGGCTGGGGATCGTGTGATGTTCTGCGAACGGTATCCGGCTATCTGCTGGGCATGGTTATGCTGGGCATGGTTATGCTGAGAGTGGAGAGGTGCGACCTGCGGGTATCAATGTGTAGCTGTTGCACTAAATATATCATAGTTTCGATAGTCTGAAAAATATCATTAAAACAGATATATGAAGAAATTTATAGTTGAACATTTATTAGTAACGTTCATTAGAAAAATTTCGAAGTTTGTATCTATTGATTGGCCTGCATGTCATCGAGAAATTCCGATGGAAGATCTCCGCTTGTCACGAGTAGGTGATCCCGAGCACGTGTACAGGCAACATATAACAAATGCCGCTCTGTGTTGTAGATCTCCTCAAGATCTGTATTATCTGACACTGTCTCGATGCGTTCTTGCAAGGGAATGATTTCATCATCACATGCCATCACTACGACCGCGCAGAATTCAAGACCTTTGGCGAGATGCATGGTTGAGATGGAGACATGATCAGCACGTGTTTCCACATGCTCATCTAGAATCACAGGGGAGAGACCAGCGGCAGTTACAGCCGCTTTCGCTCGCTCGATCTCTTTTTCAGATCTCACGAAGATGCCGATTTCATGTGGCTTGATACCTTTTGCAACATGGTCTAAAAGCCATTTGCTGACGGTTTCGATTTCATCTTTAGGGCTTGAATGAGCCTTGATAATCGGCTCTGGTCCGTTAAATGCTGAAACTGTGCCAAGGCGTTCTTCGACTACTCCGTCAACATCAGCCAATTCAGGATCTAAAAGGCGGTCAGCCTGCATTCTTATCTGATGAGACGTTCGGTAGTTTATCCTCAGTGACTTGGACCGACCACGGATGTCTACTCCTAAAGATTTCCAGGAGAATGGCTGCTGAAAGATACGCTGGCCGAGATCACCGGCAAAAAAGAGTGCATCTTGACGTTTCTTGGTGAATACCGAAAGAAACCGCAGCTGTTGCACGCTGATGTCTTGTGCTTCATCTATGACGCAAAAGTCAAATGGAAGATTCTCAATCTCGCTATACCGGGTTGCCAGTGCGCTGAAGATTCCAGAATGAGTCACGAGGTCATCGGTTTGTAGGGCCGATTGAACCTGCTCGAAGATCGACCAGAGAGTTTTTCTCTGCTGCTCTGGCAGACGGGTTTTACGGCCTAAACGCGCAACATCTCGATATGCTTCCCAAGTATTGAGCTGCCAAGTATCAACAACCTGTTGCCATTCAGTTTCGAGAAAACGCTGGCTGAATCCACAGCCCTCAGTTTGAGCCGCAGCTTTTGCAAGTAACTGGCGGATTCTTTCATAAGAGACGAGCCGAGGTTTGCCGAATTGAGCAGTATATAGCCTCAGAGCAAGAGCATCCATGGCATGAACGTCAATCCGTTCACCGAGTCGGGGTTCAGCTCCTATTAATCGCCGCAACTTTGTTCGCAGAGCATTGGCTAAAGCATCGGAAAAAGTTGTGAGCAGAATCCGACATTCGGGGTACTGTCGAGCAAGAAATACAGCACGATGGAGCGCAACAATGGTTTTTCCAGTACCTGCAGAACCGGAAACTCTTGCGGGACCATTGTATTCACGTTCGACCAATTGACGTTGAGCAGGATGGAGAAAGATAGTCCATTTCTCCCAAGGATATTCAAGAGCCTGCTGCAGCTCTTCAACATCCTTCATCACTCGGAATCGGCGCTGTGCATCGGGGTGATCAAACGGGCTCGTTCCAGGAACGACCGGCGATGGCAACTGCGGTTTTACACCGACGGCAAGATTTAGAAGGGCTTCAGCCGCTTCTGCCGGAAGATGATCGACCAATTCGAGAATTGTATCCTCATCTGCAGCCAATACGTCGTTGATCCATTCTTCAGGAACGCCGTATCCCAAAAGAGTTTCCGCTGAATAGTAGGAGAAGAGCGCTGGTTTAATTGGCGGTTCATCTGCTGCCTCAACATATCTACGAACAACTACCTCTTCGATTCTTTCGCGGATCTCAACAAGCTGGGCAGCGCCGGTCTTTGGATGAATTTCAAGTTTGCGACGTTCGGCCCATTGATAAGCCTTGTCGTGGTGATCTACATAGCAAAGCAATAAGCTTGAGTCAGATTGGTGGACGATCATCCTGAGGTCACCACTTACACGCACTGACCAAAAATTTCTGTCTTTGACGTTATCAAGACGATGGAATTTCATGCCGGGGTTGGCAGGATTGAGTTGCAGATCAAAGGCGGTTGTCTTTACGATCTTCTGCTCTTCGCTGGTCAGCCGAGTGAGGCTGGCTGTGAATGTGTCAGCTATACGGAAGTTCATTTCATTTCTTAAGTCACATCACTCATAGTTGAGATGAGCATGCGGTAAGTTATTGATCAGAATCACGTTATTTAGAACTATATTTCTATGTCACCCTCTTGCGAGGTTCCGTCACCATCTGAGGGATCTGTTGTGTTGGTTGCATTCTTCCCCTGCCAATCATCTGCTATAGGTTTCCAATCAGCAAGGCGATTAACCACATTCCCTTTGATGTCTACTTTTGTCCAAACGGCCCAAAAATCGGGATCATCTGAATAGGGCTGTTGGTGTTTGGGCAGATCATTCATCTTTACCAATACTGGCAGTTCTGAGGCCCAACCGAGAAGAATAGCATGTTGTGAAGGGAGCGATGGGAGTTCTCGCAGCAGGCCGCGAAGATTGTCTGGCACAAGTCGATGAACTAATTCCTGATCTCGATCGTTGCTGATGCGGTGTAATAGAAATGTATTACATTGGGAAAGAACCGTCGGCGAAAGCTCTGAAGGGCGTTGAGATGAAAGCACAAGGCCCAGACCAAATTTTCGCCCTTCGCGCGCAATACGTTCGAAAACTTGGCAGCAAACTGTTGCGGCATCGTAGTTTTCAATATCATCTTTGTATCGTTTTATAAAAGTATGCGCCTCTTCCATCACCAACACTGTTGGTAACACTTCTCCATTCAATTTCCGGTAGCGTTGCAGTGCCTCAAAAATCATTCGTGCTGTAACTGCTGTCAGTACATGCACGACCTCCGTAGGCACAAGTGATAGATCGAGGATCGCAACGGGGCTTTCCACCTCCTCGTTTCCTCCTATATAATCTTTTAGCCATCCCTCAAGAGTAATTTCTTCGCAATCGCCAACAACAGAGTTGATTTTTGCATCGGAAAGAAATGTTCGAATTCGTGAAATAAGAAAATCGAGGAACTGGCTGACGTTCTCCTGTTCAGAAAGAATCTGTAAATGATCTGCTAAATCAGAACCACTGAATGGAAGGGGAACATTTTCGTCAGGACCTTGTTGATAAATAATGCCCCCGAGAGTTTCTAAAGATACTTTAATGGCTTTGAGTATCGGGTGAACATGGCTCTCTGTAAAAGCACGGTAGTAAACGATATTTTTTCCATTTTTTTGGAATTCGTTGATGGTGGCCTCAAGCGCTTGTTCAATAGCATCCTGAATTTCGATAAGTTTATTATCTGGATATAAAGTTTTTTTATTTTCCAAGTCATCGAGGTGAGCTTTTAACCTAAATCCGAATTTGTTTTCATCCGTTTTGATAGATCCTGAATTATAATCCCGCTGAATAGAGATTAGGGTTGAAGAGAGGTATCGACGTAAAGATAGCTTTTTCTCCTCTTCCGTCGGCTCTTCAACACCAATCCGACCGGCTTTGACTTCCCTCAATGCCCGTTTGAGTAACGGCCTTTGCGTCTTAGCACTTGCTTGCGTAAACGAGCACCACTCCTCACTATTCCAGAACCACAACGGAACATGCAGTGCAAACGATCCTTCTTCAGGATTTATTTTGAAAACTCTTGTCTTCTGGCCAGAATCATTATTGTTGAAGGCCCGTGAATACTCCCCATTCGGATCTAGGACGATGAATCTAGCATTGGGGCGACTGGATTGCTGGTCATTGCTCTGGAGTTTTGACTGTGCGGCTTCAATTGACCAACGAATGATTCCAGCTACAGAACATGATTTTCCACTTCCGGTATTTCCAAGAACAGCGAAATGTCTCCCAAACAAACGATCAGGATCGATTGAAACCTCAGCATCTGCGGCGAGAGGGCTTTTGCCAATGCGAACGCGCCTGCGCTCTCCTGACTCAACGATGGAACGCAGTTGCTGTTCTGTAGGCAGGAAAACGGCTGCGCCGACCGACGGTAATGCGTCGGCTCCACGCCGAAAAGTGTATGCCTCAACTGGGCCTGCCTTCTTTCGCAGTGTACCAATCGGATTCAGGCTCATCTTGCGCAACGGGTATGGTAAATCGACAAGTCCGAAATCCTGGACCCCACGACGCTTGGGGAATGCAGATCTCTCTATAGTCAGCCATTCAATTTGACCAACAAGATAACCGTCATCGACTGGCAAAAGCACATAACCGTTTACGCGAGGGAAGGGGCGCACACCACCTGCGTTGAGAGCTACTGATTCCGGTGCCTCAATGTTTAACAGTACTTTCACCTCGTCTGGTGAAATAAAATCAACAGTACCGACCCGTAGACTCTCTGCATGTATGAAGGGTGTTTGACTCATATCTCGTCTTCTGCTTGAGTTGTTGGAGCCGCGATCGTATGCTGCTTCTCATCTTGATTCGTACCCCAACGTGACTTTAGCAATTCGGCCATACGGAATGTTGTTCTATCGATTGCGGGCTTTGGTAAATAATTATCAATCAGAGATTGAAATCCACCAACATGATCACCGATCAACAGGCTGATTTGGGCATGCCTTCCAATTTTTTCATACGCTCCTATTATCCGGCCTAGAGGATCATCGTAAGATATAACAACAAGATGGGTGGACGGGATAGTGAGCATGTCTTCAATGATGCGGTTAATATGCTCATCCCCAAAACTGTATCCGAATGCAATCAGAGTATGGTTAGGACGGCAGGCTGCTGCCGCGAAATCCCGGAAGAGTTCTACGTAAGGATAGAGAGCCGTTTCTCTGTCTTTAGCCGCGTTGGGATAAACCATCAGCCTCATCGCGTCTGTTTTTGCTGAACCAAAGCTTTTAAGATATTGATTTATGCCGGTTGCCCCGAAGGGCACACCAGCACGACGAATATTCCGATTGTATTCTACCCAATCCAACGAGCCGTGCAATTTAGTAAAGCGTGCCACGCCTTCCAAATATCGAGGCTCACCGCGAATCCCTGGTGGGTTGTAATGCATATCTAAATCAAGCCTAGAGGAACGGAAAATGGGAGCCAGAGAACCAACAAAACGATCCAGTAAGTGCATGCCAGAGGCTTCTGCTCCAGCCTCGATAAAGCGATCATAGTTAGTGGTGAAAATATTCAGACGGTCACGGGTGCCGGTACGGCTGGCAAAGCTCATTAAAAAACTAACAAGATAGTTAAAGGCCAGTTCACGATTTTCGTCCGTGGCTTCGATGACACCTTGTTCACCAAGGAGGATGTCATTTGCGAAGGTTGCAAGTACATCAGTTAATTTCAATCGCAATGCACTTGCTCGTTTTGCTGCATCTTTATCCTTTAAGGAAAGAATTTCCAAACCTCGGAGAAGCTCGTTCGCAGCACGAATTTGGTCTTCAATGTTGCCATCTCCTCGCCCGGTAATATTTGCTGATCGCGCGGCTTCTGCGTTGATCACATCATTTTCATCACCAAAATCTCCCTTCCCCATACCTGGAAGCATTTTTCCGGTCCCGAGGCGATGGACCGCGTGGGATAAGCCCGAACCTAATAACAACGAAAGGTGTTCAGACTGACATAACGCTGTCAGCCAGGGTTCGATACGCGGCCGAAGCTTATCAGGGCCAAAAGTTTCTCCAGATTTTGCCCAAGAGCAACCTGAAGCCTCTAAGAGCTTAAACTCGGGTGCTTCAGAGTCTTGAGGTTCTTTAATTGATGTGAATAAGACCGGTTTGTGGTCATCTCTGCATTTCAGAATATTTTTGACTATAATTTTGCTTTCTTCGGCTGAATTATTAATCATTTGATCCCCCTGTCGACTCGAAAAACCTTCATGACCTCATCACCCAGGTGATTGATAACTTTCACCGCGATTCGTCCGGTTTCCGGTTTGTCAAAAGGTCGTGAGGTATCGCTATTGAGTGTGGCCCAAGCGTCTTCGTCAATCTCTGCCTTGAGAGTAGTCTTGAGGGATTTATACGGGTCATTGGCACCGAGAAAGTAGGCGTGGCGGACGAAAAAACTTTCCTCATTGTAGTCGGTGTCAATGAACCAACAGGCGATACCGTCAGGACCGTCGCTGCGAACTTCACCGGTATTAGGATGGAAAACGTCCACACCGTTGACTTTGACCTGGATTTGGTTATTTCCTGCCTCGATGATATCGATATCCGGCTCACCGAAAATGACAAAGAGATTACCTTTGCCGGTATTCTTGAGATCGTCAGCCATATGTAGGTCGGCATTCATCCGAGCTTTGAGGACAGGGATGCGGCCGAGGTGATCGAACTCTGAGGAATGGGCATCGTAGTTGAAGGCGCAGGCAATTAAAACATCGAAACCGGCATCACCGGCCTCACGGGCGGCGGACACGAGGTCTGGGCGGGAGACCGTACCAAATTCCGGGCCGATAAAGATTGCTGCACGTTTCTCATTGAGAGATTCGCCTTCTCCTTCCATATATCGTCCTTCAGCACAGACTAGGTCTCCAGGCCAGGGAATAAGCGCAGTGAAGTTGATTTTATCTTCTTTATGTGCCTGCTGGACACCGGCGGTTTTCAAATTTTCAAGGATCATCGTGACAAAATCCCGTTCACCGCCGTAACCGTAATCAGCTTTAGGTTCCGCTAGAGGGTCTATCAGTTCGTCATCCACACCCACAGCCAAAACTCGGTGGGGAGAAAGGCTCTCGACGGTAAAGGGACCAGCAACGCGAACCTTATTTCTATTTTCATAGGGTTTGTCGTAAAGATACTCAAAATCGGCCTTGGCAGCGATTGAGGCATCAATTTCCTTTTGCCGAGTGATTCGGGTATGCCACCACTGGATGTGTAAATCTTTAGCCAGCTCAGACCAACTGTCTTCTTTTTCGCGTGGGATTTCCCATTCCTGACAATTTTTCCCGGTTGCGGTATTCAAGGATTCACGCAAGGGTTCCAAAATATTTTGCCATTTCTCCCAAATAACATCGATTTCCCCATTGTTAGCAATGGACTTGAGGGTGATGTGTGGTACGCGCTCACAGACGAATCCGTGAGCGATATTACCTCGGGTTGGTTGGCTTGAGAGAGTTTTGCCTGCAACCTCAGCCTCTTTTTTTTGGCCTTCTGGTGAGTCAGAGAGGAGGTAGTACGGATAACGAGCACCCATTATCCGGGCACGGGCTAATGCCAGTGCCACACGTGAAGTATCAACAGTTATCCACCGACGGCCCCATTGCTCAGCGACATAGGCAGTGGTGCCTGACCCGCATGTGGGATCGAGAACAAGGTCGCCTGGATCGGTGGTCATCAATAGGCATCGTTCGATCACCTTCAAGTTCGTTTGGACGACATATAATTTGTCGTCAGTAAAACTACCTGTGATTGTATCCGTCCAAATATTTCCGAATTCTTGGATAGGAAAATCGTCGGAAAATTTACGGTATTGGATGCTTTTTCTAGCTACGTGTATACGACCAGCACGAGAAAGTCTTTGCATTCCTTGAGGGTAGCTAGCTTTCCAATGGTCACTGGTTTTTGTCGTGTAAATTATTCCATCATGATTAAAAGGTTGTTTGTCAGCAGCAGAACCTTGAGAGCGGAGATCGGTCGGTTTATATAGGCGAAAATTTTCAGGAATGGATATTCCACCCCTTTTCTCGGCCGCGGAAACCCCCCTGTATTCGCCACGGGGGCCGAGTATCCATGTTGCATGGATGTTTCCAGGAGATTGTTCATGTCGAGAGAAAACCTTTCGAACTTTCACAAAATTTTTGCGTTTTGCATACCATAATAGATAATTCCCAAGTGTAGAGATGGTCTTTGTTTCATAATATGAGGTGGTCTGAAATGTGATACAGCTAATGAAATTATCATCACCAAACACCTCATCCATCACCGACCGTACCCGGTGCACATTTTCTTCGCCGATTTGCACAAAGATTGAACCCGAATCGGTTAACAGATCCCGAGCAACCGTTAACCGATCTCGCAAATATGTTAGGTATGAATGAATCCCATCCCGCCAAGTGTCTCGAAACGCTTTGACTTGCTCAGGTTCGCGAGTAATGTGGGCTACGTTACCGTCCTTGACTTCAAGGCTAGTAGTGGACCACTGGAAATTCGAGTTGAACTTTATCCCATATGGAGGATCGAAATAAATACACTGGACCTTGCCGCGCAAACCCTCACGTTCCGCCAACGAAGCCATGACCTGCAGAGAGTCACCGAGGATCATGCGGTTGGTCCAATTCTGTTCATGCTTGTAAAACTCTGTTCTGTCCGCATCCTGGGGGATGCCGTTGAAGTCTGCAAAGAGATCCATCTGTTTGGGTTTTCCGGCCTGGGTCTCTTTGAGAAGATCATCAATCAGGACCTTAGGATGGACTTTTTCCTGGATATAAAGTGGTGGAGCATAGACTATCAGATCGGACCAGTCTTGCTCATCCTTGCCACGCCATACCAGCTGTGGATCAAGGTCGCGGTTGCGGCGGTCGTATGCCATACGGATCGGATCTTTTATCCTATCATCTATTACGGATTGATATTCGGCAGTAGGGATATTTTTACGAGTCGATTCTTCGTGCGTAAGAGTCTCGACGGTCAATGCCGTTTGTTTCTTTGCCATGAACTATATCCTCATATCACCTGTTGAAAAATTGCTACTTCTATATATTCCATTAAGGGATATCACTAGTGTCCCAACGTTTAATCGAATAAATGCAACTGCTTACGAAGACCATCGGGTGTGGTTATGTATTCTTCTTTTGTAAGTACTTGTAATAAGGGCACTCGTTCGAAAATGGTGACGCTCAAAACCTGTAGAATTGTGTAGAGGCTGGCCTCGATTTTCATCCGCTTCTTCATGATCGCAACGAGCAGATAAACTGAAACGGCTATCCAAATCTGGGACTTGACGGCATTTTCCGAAGTTCCGTAAAAGCTCTTTATACGTAGATTCTGCTTGATCCATTTGAAAAAGAGCTCTACTTGCCAACGATTTCGGTACAATTCGGTGATGGTTATGGCAGGAAGAGAAAAGTTGTTGGTCAAGAACACCAGCGTCTTGTCGGTCTTGACATCGTAATACTTCACCCGGCGCAATTTGTTTGGGTAATTCTTGCTTTGGTAGAACCCGGTGAGCATGATTGATTGGTCGCAAATCAAACCGGTGGTCCGGTCTATCTGGTGAGAGTAGATTCGGCGATATTTGAGGTTGGACTTGGAACGGATTACGAAGAATGCGCTGTGGGTTGAGATTGTATGCAACCGAGTAAAATCCAAATATCCTCGATCCATAACGTAGAACGCCCCTGCTTCCAGAGGAAGGATGTCCAAGGTATTGACTTCGTGCAGTTTGCCGTCGGAGATATGGATGAAGGTTGGTATGTTGCCCCGCAGATCGAGCAGAGTGTGCAGTTTTATGGCGCCTTTGTTTCTGCGGAATTTGGCCCATGGGAACATTGAAAGACAAAGATCGATAGTTGTGGCATCCAGGGCATAGACTGTATTTTCCAGTTCCAAGGCAAAACCATCGCCCGCATACATTTTCCTGGCGGTTTGGATGAGAGAGTGAGCAAGATCGGCGTAGATACGCCAGTCTCGAACTTTGTTGGCATTGGCCAAATTGTTGCGAGAAGCGGAAGAGCGAATTCCCATATGATAGAGCTTGTTTTTCTGAGCTTGAAGGCAGGCTTCGATATCTCTCAGGCTCTCGCGATAGGTGAGTTGAGCAAAGGCCATGCAAAAATACTGATCGAGGCAAGTGAATTCTTTGACCTTGAAATTGCCCTGGTATCGTTCCACGCATTTGTGAAAGACGTGGAGGGGCAGATGCTCCATTATTTGAGAGAAGATAATTTTCCCGCTGAACATATTCCAGTCCTCCACGTTGTGTTACGCGCAGATGACTGGTGTTACGGAAATATTTCAAGTCGTTAAATGGCATTATGGACGGTATTCCTCTGATATTTATGAAGTTATCATTTTTTGGATCAACAACGTTGGGACACTAGTGAAGGGATATATAAATTGCAGCCGATGTGACCGACTTCAAGATCTTCTCCCGAAGAATGCTTGTGGATCGAAATAAACGACCATTTAAGAATATGATCTCGAGTATTGTTCTGTTGATTCATCGGCAAGTCACTGTCCATCACGTTTCGAATTTTTCTTACCAGTTCAGCAATGTCCTTCTTCCGCACGTATGAAATAAGTAACCCACGTCCTTCGTTGCCTGTGGAATATCTTCCGATTAGCTGTTCCAATCCTTTTAGGTGATACTCTGGCCCATTATAGATTTTTGCTTCGCCGAGTTTTACCCGTGGCGGGGTACAATAAAGGGCTTCTATTGTTATATCGACATGACCGTTTGAGTGACTTTCCTGGGTCACAGTCAATCCCGGTATTCTCAGAAAACCAACAAGAGCTGCTGTAAGTCCATTCTCGTCTAAATATTTGAAATTTTTACTATTCTTTTGGAGATGATTAACTGCTTGCCCAAGAAGTGTATCAAAAGCAGATTCAAAATCTTCAGAATTATTCGCCGTCATAAGATCAAGGAATTCTGGAGACTTCTTTCTTATGATTTCTACTAGATATTTTATATCGTTCTTGTCACTCAAGGCTCGACCCCCCTATTCCTGAGAGGTGTCCAGGCGACCTTGATTTCTGAAGCCCACTCATCCCATACATCGTCGGGGATGTTTTTTATTCTCCACCAGCCTGTTAATTTGCTGATAAATTCTGACATGGAAACGGTGTTAGCCTCTTCATCATGAAATTCTAATTGAAGAATCTGCGCAGACGGTCCTGCAAGAACAGTTAATAATGCGAGGACATCATTCACATCGGCTGTTGTATCTGTAATCATATGGACGTCTGATAGGTGGAAAGTATTGCTTTTTGTATTTCTAATCTTTGCAAGAATCTTTTCCCAGAGATCAAGCCATTTCCTGTCATGGCCTAACTGTTTTTGAATGTAAACTTCAATTTGTTTCATCGGCATCGCGAATAGTTCGATTGTTTCTGATGCGCAGGATTCGATTATCTTGTTAAATTCATTTTTTATAAGCTCTTCGAGGTCGGATGCCATCCTAAAGACATTGGTGAACTCTGCAAACGCCCAGCGGCCATGTTTTCCAAGATTGTTGACTCCAGGAATCCAATAGGTATCCATAGTTGATTTTTTTTCTTTAGCATCCTCCCCTCTATAACCCTTGATCTCGATAATCAGATGGAGGAGGTCGTCTTCGCCATTCCCATCATCCACTAACACGATAAAATCTGGAATGTATCTGCGGTTTTCAGAACCGAAACGGTAAGGTACTTCAAATCCAAGGCTGTGATTCTTGACGTATGCTTTGACTTGAGGATGTCCCTCCACGATTCGACAAAATTCACCTTCCCAGTCGCTATCAAGGATGACCCAGTTGACATGGCAACGTTGGGCGTTGGTCTGCCAGCGATCTCTTTTAGAAGTGTTGAAACTGACGTGCATGGTCGATCCAATGGGATTGTATGGATCTAAAACCGCTTTTATCGGATGGGTCCCGATGTGCGCACGAGTAATACCGGCAGTAATTTTTTCACATGCCATATCGGCGAGCATCTTATATTTCAGCTGTGCCGGATAGGTGCCGCCGCTGCAACGTAGATATGTCTCTAACCACAAGCGAACAATTCTTTTGAGTTGGCCGAATAGATGGAGTTGTGGTTCGTCGTTGGCATCACGCCATTTATTCAACACCAAATGCGATGTCAGCTCATAGATTACCTGCGAAGGCCGTATATCTCCCGTGTGAACGAGGTTGAGATCGACCTGGGCACCGATGATTCCGGCGTTACTGGTTTCAGTTGCACCGACCAGTTCAGGCGTCAGATCCATTGTGGAGTCTTCGTTGAAATCAGCGCTGAGTCGTTCTTCTGGAAGTTCGACCCGATATCCAGCTACACGGGGAAATCGTATTTCCAGGTGATCGCGATCCGGGCGGATTGCTCTGACATGGATAGTTTCGCGTGGAGGCTGTGGCGGAGAGACAACCGGCTTTGCAGTGAAATCAAAAGGTATTCCGAGGACATCAGCATATTCAACGTTGAATAGGCCGTCCTCGTTGAGATCATATGACTGGCGACGCAAAGCACGACCGATGACCTGTTCACAAAGGAGCTGAGTGCCGAATGCTCGTATCCCAAGGACATGTGTAACAGTATTTGCGTCCCAACCTTCGGTGAGCATCGAGACAGAGACCACACAGCGGATAGATTCCCCGAGGCGGCCTTCTTTTCCGACGGTGTTCATGACTTCCCGTAACAACTCCTGGTCGGTCAGATTGTCACCTGCTCTCAGATCTCCGGTGCGCTCGACGATCTCGCGGCGGAATCGGCTGATTTCATCGACGGCCATTCTATGAAAACTCTCATCGAGGGCGTCACCTGATTCGAGTTGTTCGCTGTCGATTAGCAATGTCTTCGGTCGTCCGAGCGGATTTCCGTGCTCATCAAAATTGCGAAAGAGTGGCAATCGACCGGCAATCGGCTGGCTGGAGCCATCTTTGTTTTCCTGCACAAATCCTGAAATATAATCGTAGACCAGTTTGGAGGTTGCGGTGTTGTTACAGACTACGATGAAACACGGAGGAACTTTTATTTCGCTCTCTTGCCAGAGGTTGAATGTCTTTTCGTAATGGCCATAGAGGGCTTCGAGAGCCGTTTGCAATTGCGGAGGAAGGTCCAAAGGATTGAGAGATTCTCCTTTTCCACGACCTTTCTTTGGCATTTTCTTGCGGATATGTTCCCAAAGATTACGGAACATCGGCATTTCTTCACCGGGAATGTTATCGGCAACTGGAACCCGTGGCAGTTTGACGATGCCGCACTCGATAGCATCCATGAGTGAAAAATCGCTCATAGTCCAAGGAAAGAGCGTTCCTTCAACATAACCCGAGCCACTCAAGAAGAAAGGAGTTGCCGACAGATCTATGAGGTGACTGAGCCCGAGTTTGCGGTTGACAATCTCAAGCCCGGAGATCCACAAGCGAGCCGCTTCATTGTTCTTTTCAGCCTCTTTCTTGTCATCGCCTTTCAGCTCTTCCTCGACGGCCTCTTCAGGTTTTTCGCGATAGCAGTGGTGAGCCTCGTCATTCAGCGCCATGATGGTTTTCAGGCCCATCAGATCCGGCATGACTCTTTGCAACATCTGCCCTTCCGTTTCAACTGTCAGCAGAGCATCTCCGGTGCGACCTTGAAGTAAGGCCCTTCCGCCTTTCGATATATCAATGCGTTCGCGTAACTTGAAGGCATGGTAATTGGTGATGACAATCTTTGCTCGTTCCAGGTCGGCGAGCATATCCGATGGAACTATCTCCCGGCTCTGGTAGTAACTGTCGGGATCATTTGGCTGAAGGACACGTAACCGGTCGCGGATAGTTATTCCTGGTGTAACGATGAGGAAACCGCGAGTGAACTTTTTACTTGTAGGACGGCGCACCGCATTGATTGTCTGCCAGGCGATAATCATGGCCATAACAGTGGTTTTGCCTGCTCCTGTAGCCAATTTCAATGCCAGACGCATGAGTTCCGGATTGGCATCATGATTAGCATTGGCAAGATGCTCAAGAAAGCGCTCTCCGGTTTTTCCAGATTTAGGTGCTACTTCAGTCAGCCAAATAGCAGTCTCAACCGCCTCTATCTGACAGAAAAACGGGCGAATACCATTGAATTCGTGATGCCGCCAGTGCTGAAGCAGGCGAGCGGTTTCTGGAGTGACTTTCCAGTCTGCAGGATTTGGCAGGTTTCGCCACAGGTCTACCTGGATACGCAGGCCGGTGATAATCGATGTTTGATCATACTGCTGGTCTTTTGATTTGAGTTCCTTGACATCAAAGAGACTCTGCTGGAATCCTTTGTCCTTGCGCTTTCTAGGCTTTGGGATCGGTGTAATGAATCGCGCTTGCCGACGACTCTCAATGATCTCAAGTGTCGGCTGGCCGTCATCGTCCAACTCCCAATGACGAGAAGGATATTCGTAAGGCGAATTGAGAATCGGCTGATCAAAGAAACGGTTATCCATATGCAGACTTTTTCCTCGCAATGACGCATGATGGACACGGCCAACTAATTTTTCAATATGCCTGCGTCAAACCGTTCATGCGAAAAGAAATATTTGTAAGGTTCTGATTGTTTAGTGCTCTATGTTGACTAGCAAATATGGCATATCCTGACAAGAGTTATCCATGAATGTTGCAATCGTTATATAAATTGGCATTCGATCAATCCTTCAGGAACTTCCTCTAGATCGAGCTCAGCATTTGTTTGATCTTTCCCTATCCGCGCTAAAACGTCCTCCGTCCCACCCGATTTATAAATCTCAGCCAACTTGCATAGATATTGAGCAGGAGCGGTAGTTAAATCTCGGTCACTCTTTGAAAGCTCGATGCGATTATGTCCAACTTCTTCAAGCAGTTCTCCAAAAAAGTAATCGTGAGGACCGCCGCATTCCAAGATCATCTCGACTATTTCAAGAAAATACAAATCGACTTTGAGGTCCTGCAGGCCAAATTTATCAGGTTCATGGATGAAAACGTACAGCGTGCTCCGATAACCGCCAGGAAAACAATAGCCGCGTTCAATCATTGCCAGAATGTACGGCAAATACATATGGTTTTTGATTGCTGCTATGAATGTCTTAGATAATGCATAGGCGGGATCGTTAAATTTTCCAAGCGCACGCTCATCCATTTTTTCGAAGAGTTCTTCAAAGTCACCCTGCTGAAAGCATGACCAGAATATGTCTTCCCGGTTAATCGTATGGCTATCGTCTGGCTCATCAGGTCCACAATATTCTTCAAATGACATAATCACTCCTGCTCTGTGGTAGTGTATGGATTTTTCAGATTTTCACTCTCAGAGATATAGCAATATTCACTGGAATTGAATAGGGTTATCGAGCTAAATTTACCAGAACGTTAACGGATTCCAGAAAACTGGTTGAGCATTGCCAGTATTGAAGTGAACGTAATTTCGGTATGTTCAACTCAAAATATTTCGAACAGTTCGATATTATGAATAATTTTATCTAGCTCCCGTCACACATTAATAAAATGCGGATACTGCTAAAGACTCCTGCGGCGAGATCCCGCAACAATTATTTTGAGCTAAACGAGGACATGGTAGCTGGAAGGTCATTTTGCTCATCAGCAATTGAAGCAACCGAGGACATGGGGTCCTGCAATCTGGCGGGTCTAATTGTCGCGATTGCATAAAAATATAGGATAAGTTTCTATTGTTAATAGACATCCGTAAATATTGATTTTATTTTATCACAGAAGTTGAACGGAATGCGAGAGTGTTCAATGGAAAATGCGCAGTCGTTGATGTTTCTTCATTTCTTGAAAGACTTAAAAGAGCAGAAACTCTTGATGCTCCTGCAGACTCTTCGTTTGTTGAAAGAACAGAAAGAACAGAAAGAGCTGGCCGAATTCAAGAAGAAAATATTCGACCTGTACGCGAAGGGCCATAGAGATTCATCACTGCCACCCAACACACGAACTTGGGATCGGCCTGCGCTCCTCTGGGCCAGGCTGGGCGATTTCATTGGAAACGTTTTTGCTGGAGCTATTGATTTCAATACCGATGAATGTGTGCCATCCGCCATCTTCCGTATCAACCGCAAGGCGTTGGACTTCCACGTTGAACTTCTTGATGTCACCCTTGAAAGAGAAGGTATCAGCTTATCCAGTGCAAATCGGCAATACACTGCAGGCAGAAAGTTTGGCGTGATCGGATATGATACGGAATTTTTATCTGCTCCAGGCGAGAAGTTGTTGTCTCATCAATTTTGTTTCGATTACGGCCCTGGGAAGCGGTTTGCCTTCGCGCTGGATACGGATATCAGGTTCACGGATGAGACTTTTCTCCTATTCATCCGAACGATCATTGCAAAGATGTTCTCTCTTGAAGAAACACCAAAGAAAAAGAAACCGGCCGGGGGTGGTCGCGGTCGTCGTACCGTGAAAGCTGCCTCAACGCCAGGTATTGTTCCGATACGGCAATGGTCTATCTTTGCTCATTTTTCGTTAGCTGAGGGTTCTTGGGTCGATTCCAGTCAGAAAAAGTTGATTGAGAGAAAGCGTAAGGAATGGCGTGGGACGGTAAGCCTTTCTAACCCAAGAATAGTGAAAGATAATGAAGAAAAGCAGCAGCCAAGCAAATCTAAATCTGAGGAAAATGAACAACAAATAGCTGCATTTTTTGCCATTAGAGGGGATGAGAATACGGTTGAGCCCGAACAAGAATCGCCTGCAAAGAAAACCACGAAAAAGAAAAACTTAAATCTCAGCCTTTCGTTTGGCGATACGATGAACCTTGATCCTCGGTCGCTGAAGAAAATAGCTGAAGATTGTGGACTGGAAAAGATTTCATTCGTGCCGTTGGAAGGCGATATTGACTGTGATGCGACGTATAAACATTTTGATAGATTCAGAGATGAACGACCAGCTGAATTCTATCGGTATGGCATCAGGGATGCGATCATCACTGCTGGAATTGCAATCGTATTGCATACCAAATTCGGTGTTGAATCAAAATTTCAGCTGCGTACCGCAAAATACAGTGAAACGCATATCGCTGAATGGTTCAGCAAGAATTACAACGGTATTTGCGACTCTTGGCAACGGGTAATTGGTCAAACGAAAATACGATTTGAAATTAAGAAAAAGAAAAGAAAGAAGTCTGGAACATCAACTGAAGCGGTAGTGCTGCCGCCTGCAGATACTAAGCCGGAGGATGCGGTTCCGAAGTTTTCTGAAAAATGGTTGCCGAGCAAATTGCAGCAACATATTCTGCAGGAATGGTACAAAGGCGGTCGAAATGAGGCAAGGCGGATCGGATGTTTTGATGAAAACGTGTCATATTTTGATATGACTAGCGCGTACCCGACGGCGATTGCGGCACTCCGTCGGGACTATGATTTTAGCAATCCTATCATCAGAACGAGGAGTGACGGTGCTGCTGAACGTGTAAAACAGTTGATGGCCCAAGGACCATTCCAACCGCATGGTGTGTATGCATACGTTCGGTTCAAAAAAGACTGCAAAGTACCGATGGCTCCGATTAGCACTGTGGCGGGGATAATCTATCCGATGGAAAATGAAGGCCAAGTAATATGTTGGCCGGAATATTGGACTGCCAGGAAATTACGCATCATTGAGGAATCGTTTATTTTCTCCTTTTACGAATTTCCCGAACTCGAGACACGAAAATTTCCAGATTATATTCTTGAACTGCTGAAACATAGAAAAACTGAGAAGGTATTTTATAAAAGTATTCTCAATTTTCTGAGTGGGAAGCTGGCACAGGGAAGGAAAAAAGGTATTCCGCCCTCAAAAGTCACTTGTCCGGCGTTGGCGGCATATCTGACATCGGTAACACGAGCTGCTGCAGCCGAGATCGGTAACTTAAATGACTACTACGCCATCACGACAGACGGGATTATAAGTCCGGTAGAAAAGCTGAAGTTTGGTGCGATCAATCGTCTTCTTGAAAAAAGGCAGCAAGAGATTGATTTTGAATGGATGAAAACTGAATTCACTGGTGACAAGGTAGTAATTTGGAAGACCAGGGGATACATCATTGTCAATTCAACAGTAGATAAAGACGCGCCTGCGAAAGAGAGATTCAAGCAGGCTAAAATGGGGCTGCAGGGCGAAGAACCTTGCGATGTCATAGAGCAAGTAATATCTGGGAAAGGTATCAGGAAATCGGCCAAAACATTTGCCGAGCTTGATGATGGTGAAGTTTTCGAATTCTTGGAAAATGAGTTTGACGTCAATCCGAACTATGATTTCAAGTATTCAATTAATGAAGAGACTATTAAGGATCAGACAATAATAATTGACGGCCATGAATTGACGATGCCATGTTTTGAGACAAGACCGTTGCGTAATATCATAGAGCATCTTGAGCTGCGGGAGATCTGCGATAGGTGGTCGTTGAGAAATTTACATAAGACACCATCGGTTGAGGAGGATGAGGCGGCAGGGAAGAAGCCTCCTACAAAGAGCCTCTCGGCTCAGGACCTTAAAAAATTGATGATGACCGCCTTGCTTAATGACGGTAGATGCCGACACATGCAATGGGAATTCCGTAAACGACTGATGCGGGCCGTGGATCGTAAAGAAACAACTCTCCGTGCCAATTCGTATAATGTTGTAAAAAAGAAGCCGCTCTATAAGATTCCAGCTATTTATGGTGATATCAGAGAATTTCTGCCGATCCTCGAAAGAGAAGTCTGGATTGTAAAGGATAAGAAGCGGCAACCGGAGTTGCTGGAGCAGATTATTGTACTGATGGAGAATGATAGAGGCGGATACATTGATGTAGGCGAACGAATAACTGAGGAGTGATCATGTTAGCGTGGCTGAAGCAAATGATCGAACTGAAAAATTTTGGTGCAATTCTGGAGAAGATTGAAGCGGACGACTCTCTTATGCCCTTCTGCAAGGAAATAACAAGAGCAGTCAACTTGGAGATGGTCGATCCGGATGGTGATCCGGCGTTTTGTCTGCTCATTCTGAAAGCGATGAATGACAAGGGGTGGAATTGGGCCTGAAAATGAAGAAGAAAGCGTATTTCGGGATCAAGTTCTACGAGGACAACAGGAATAAGGATCTGATTGATTCTCTTGTTGCACGATTGCGGTCTGAAGGCCTCGAACTGATCTGCATGGCAAGTGATGTCGAGAAATGGGGAGCCGTGCAACTATCAGCAAAAGAACTGATGCGCAGAACATTTGAGGAGATAGATAAATCTGATCTCGTTATCCTGGAAATGTCTGAGAAAGGTGTCGGGCTCGGTATAGAGGCCGGTTATGCCGTAGCAAAAGGAAAGCCGGTAATCGTGCTCATATCCGAGCGGCAGGAACTCAGTGGTACAATGCAAGGAATTGCTCATACCGTCATCACCTATAATCGCCCGCAAGATGTTTCCATCCCGAGCCGGTTCAAGCCGGTGTCATTTAGAAATACTGGCGTTGTTGGTAAGCCGATAATTGAGAAGAACCAAAACGATCTGAAGACAGCTGGTTCTTTGCCGAAGCTCACTCTTGAAGAAGTAGCCGCCAAATATCTTGTTGAAGATCTGTCTGGCGCGTTGATTCCAGGAAGTCGAATATCAAATATCCTCAAAGATTTTGAGTTGGGGAAACCGATTTCTAATTTCACACAAGAATATTTGCGTAGCAAGGGACTTCTGGCACTGCTTCAGTATGTAAAGAAGAGTATCACATTTGATAATTTTTTAACGGTTGCCAGGCAAGAGCAGGCCGAACGACAGCGCGTGGCGACCGAAAAAGCTCATACAGAACAAGCCAAGCGAAAGTTGGAAGAAGAAGCCTTGTTTGCCAAGATGAGACTTGAGCAAGAGAAAGCGGCAGCTGCAAAGCGAGCGTTTGATAGTGATCCTAAGAATATTGCCAAAGCCAAGCAACTGGATCTAAGGCACAAATATGGATTCTACGATTTTGTTAAGCAAACTAACTTCCAAAAGGTTGTTGATATTTTAGACCGTGTTGATAGTGGCGGGCGGCTATCCAATGAAGAAGTCGTTTGGCTGTCGACAACAGGTGATGAAAATTATCATGATTATTTCACTGAGGAATTGCAAGAAGGCTATCACCGGAACGAAGCTGAGTTTCATGCTGGCGAATTCAGAAAGAAAAAAGACTATTGGTCTGCTGTGAGCGCAAGCAAGCACTATAGAAAGTGTGATGACGCAGAAACGGCTGAGTCGATGTTGGCCACGATAGATGTGGCTCGTATTAAAGATATCAAGCTGAGATCTGCAATCTGCACAACCCATGGTGGCGTAAAACGAGATTTGGGAAAACGCAGCGAAGCATTAGATCTTGGTAATCAGGCGCACCTGCTGACACCGAAAAATTTCCGCCCGTGTACACTTCTCGGTGCGGTGAATATCGAAATGGGCAATCATACTCTGGGACATTCCTGGTATGAAAAAGCAGTCGAGCGCGGCTATAGTGAAAAGGCGATGGATGACGATCTACGGTCGATTTTCATGCATGCCGAAAAGGCCGAGCAGGATGCTTTACGTGTGCATCTGCTCAAAACTGATCCGGTTCGTTACAGCTGGGCGAATAAGATGCCAGCCAAGAAACAGAACGGCAAGCGGTGAGATCATCCCATATTATGTTGCGGGATTAGTTTTATTCAATTCAAAGGAGAACTTAAATGACCGATACGCAAAAAGTGACGTATAAGTGTCTAAAAGCCGATTTCGGAGATGTGCCCTCTTACACGTTCACAATGAAAGTAAAAGATGTTGTTTTTATCCGTTATGTGGCAGTTCGTGGCGTGGATGATGAAGATGGAGCGGTACAACGGGTATTGAATAAGAGAAGAATTAAAGACATAAAAGAATACATTTTGAAAGGCAATACATTTTTTAATTCCTTTATTCTGAACTGGACAGAGGGAAATTATCATCCCGAACTAAGTGATAATCAGATAAATTTGCCTATCATCAGCTCAAGTGCGCAGGTTATTGATGGACAGCACAGGTTGGCTGGATTAGAAGCTGCGATGGAGGAAGATGCTAATGTTGGTGAAAGGGATATCATTGTAACATTATGTTTATTCCTTACTACTCGAAAAGCTGCTGAAATATTTCTAAATATCAATACAGAACAAAAACCGGTACCGAAAAGTTTGATGTATGATTTATTTGGGGAGGTCGTTGATGACGAAACACAATCCGTCAACAGAGCGACTGATATAGCACGATATCTAAATGAAGAACCTGAATCTCCACTTTATAAGCTAATAAAATTTCCTGGCTCCCCACGAGGTGTAGGGCATATTGAGCTGTCAACTTTTGTCTCAGCTTTTAAAGAGCATTTAAAGCCGGGTGGAATATTTAACGTTTATAAATTGTCTACACTCGATCGCCAGAAGGCTGTTGTCGCTAACTTCTTTTCTGCAATTAAAGATTGCTATGTTAAGGCTAAGATATGGAGTTCGAAAACCAAAAATCCGTTCTTGAAAGCTGCTGGTTTTAATGGAGCTATAGATTTTTTAGCTGGGTCTTTAATTCAACGATGTGCCGAAAGAAGTTCTTTCTCTGTTCTGTCAATTAGCCAAATAATTGATTTTGATATTCAAAATCTTCCAAAATGGGATGATTTTAAGGGATTGGATGGGAAAACCAGTAGAAATAATGTTAAAAAGGCGCTTGAATCTAGTCTACTGAAATCTCTGCCTGCGCAAGAAGATTATGAGTTTTGATAGGTTTAGAGTACAAACGGAAATTGAAAACGAATTGGGATGCAACGATTTAAATAAGTGGAACCAATATTATGATAAATTGAAAAATTATAAAATTTCAGAAACGAGAAAGAATCGGCTTGAGACATTGTTAAAGGAGGATGCTGCTGATCTCTACTATAAGGCGGTCTATAGCATTGCTGATTCAATTTATTGTATCAGTGAAGGTCGTCATTCATGGTCAGTTGTCAAATTATACTATGCTGTCTTCTACCTGCTGCGGTGTTCTTTGGCTACAAAGAGGCATGCGTTTATAAGGAATAAACAGATTTTCACTATTCTATTGGAAGATAACGAAATTCCTATACCTCGTGAAAAGAAGAAGATACATGGCGATCACGCTACCACGATTGCGACGTATATAGATTTGGTTGGGGATGATGATATTCTCCAAACAAATAAGGTTCAAGAAACAAATGTTTATCATTGGATAATGGAATTGAGAAATCGGATACATTATAGAGAACGCGCCTTTCAAGAACCAACACAACAACACTTCGTAGCAAACCTTTTTAACAAGCAAACAGCAAAAGATCAAATAGAAGAGTACCTCTGTGATAAAGATCCAAAATATTGTTTTTTAGAAGATCACTGCTGTCTTGCTGCTCCGTTAAAGTTAGCCAGTATAGTTCGTAATGATATCGGAGTATTTTTGGAAAGAAGTCCTCTTGATCAACCAAAACAAAATGAAATTAAAAAGTTGGTAAGCAGTATTGGTTTGGATAAATCAAATATTTTTGCGCCGATTTATTCTTAATTAAATTTTTGGTGGAAATCTAGATATGTTGTTGGATCTCTCAAGAGGTAATTTGAAAAAAAAATGGGCTATAAACCAAAATCCATATACTCGCGACGCGCGGTGATCCCCAAGACAATCTGTTTTGGTCATTCTGCTGACGAATTACGGACCTCGCCGACAGCCTTCCGGATCAGGATGCGGAGCCGGTTGGTTATCGCTTTCTGCAATTCCGCTGGATCTCGACGGCCATCCTGGGAGAAAATAAAGCTGAAGCTCTCCTTGTAACTACTGCGAGCGCACTTCAGGAACCTGTTTAGACTTTTGATAGTCCGATACACATTCCGGTATCCGGGTAGATCCTGTGACGTCGTGAACACCATGCGACTGGCATCCATCGCTGATATAGGATCGAGGTTCTGGGATTTATCGTCGGCTCTCAGCTGATAATCAAGGATCGTAGACAGGGATTCATGCTGGCAGAGGTAGAAGAGCGCAGCGCCGCCATTTCGTGACGATTGATATGATATCAAGCGGCGGTAGTGTGGGGCCTTGGTGTACTTCGGCCAAACTCGGTAGAGCTTATTGGAGAATCTGGGCGAGATATCCTTGGCCTGACCGTCGTTACTTTGCTGCCGGAAAAGTTGGTAGAGCGGTAGTGACGTGCTGATAGCCGCATGGATATGCGGTACACCTCGGGCGGAAAAGGCCAGTCCAGCGACATAGGATGCATTGCCGTCACAGTTTGCCTTGATCTTTTGGAACATGCGCCGGAGAAGGTCGTAGATCTCATTGATTGCCTCTGCCTGCAGGAGAGCATGATAATTTTCCAGTCCTTCGGCAGAGACAACGAGATGAATAGCAAACCGATCTTCCAGGTTGCTCCGTTCGACCAGAGCGCGTATCTCATCGTGGACATGCTGTAGCTGGGTGGTAATTGTTGCCAGCGCGTGCGCCTCGAAGGAATCGAGCTCATGATCTCGGGCAATGACATCGGTGAAAGAAAAAGCCGGTAGGTATTGGCCTACCGGCTCTCTTCGTCCGGTCTCGCGGGATGGATCGTTTTCAACTTGCCGAGGTCTGCAACTCTCAAAAATCCGCGAGACTTTACTACTTGAGGCCGTACACTACTTGCTGAACGGTCAAGGTGAACCAGTCAGCTGCGCACGGCGGGCGTTTGGTGGGATTTTCATGGGCGATCCTTTTATTGGAGTTTTATAGACATCGGCAGGGATAGGATAGTGAGGAGATGCTGAAGGTGAAGCACAGGAGGGTAAATTTCAGTGGCTGACGTCAAGATTAGCTGGGGGCTTGATGTTGATAACGGGATCATGCGGTACATAGCCGATGTTCAGAAAGGACTGGCTTGCCGTTGTAAATGCCCCGGCTGTGATTCCCCGCTGATCGCCAGACAAGGCGAGAAGAACAAATGGTGTTTTGCTCATTCCGTTCTCGGTGACTGCACCGGCGAATCTGCATTACACCAAGCCGCCAAAGAAATCCTCGTTAAGGAAGCAAATCTCAATAACGAATTACAACTCCCGACTCAAAAATATTATGAGGTCTCTGAAAGCGATTGTTTAGGTTTCAAGCATTCAAGAACCGTTGAAATTCACGAGAAAGAGTTCTTTCTGATGTTGAGCGGCCAGACAGAAGTCAGAATCAGCGATAACCTTCAAACTGATGTCCTTCTTTTTGGAAAAAATAGTCAAACTTTAGCAGTCGAGATTTTCGTAACGCATAAAAAAGACGCCATTGATCAATTAAAATATTCTGAATCTCAACAGAGTGCCATCGAAATTGATCTCTCCAATTTAGGATGGGATTCTGATTACGAGGCAATCAAAAAGGCTGTGCTCTGGAATGCACCTCGAAAATGGGTGAATTCCGATGATCTCAATAAAAAGATAAGCCACGCTACAAATGAGTTGGAACAATTTGTTTCAAGACAGAATGCAAAATATTCCGGTGAGATATCAATTTTAGTTTCAAGTCTGAATACACCAGATTCAATCCGAAAGTTAAACATTCAATGGCCGGTCCTTTCCGGTGGAGCCTATCGAGATATTGAAGGTGAAGATTATCCGTTGTTTGAGAATGTTGAGCAGATCGTTACAATTGATACGATCAATGCAGACTGGTCAAAATTTGACAACCAGCTCTGTTGGATCTGCGGTGCAACCGCAAAAGTCCAAAAAGTCGTTAACGTCGATTTCATCATCTGTCTGGAAAATACTAATTTGCGGAGAATTGAAATCGAACTAACCAAACCAACATTTGTTTGCGTTCTCGGTTACGAATCCTCATATTCTCCTATTAGAATATTGCGTTACGAATGGCTGAATATCGAAAAATGGAAGACAAGACTCAAAGAGCTAGCTGAGGAAAAGCTTACCGCAAGAATTAAGAAAACCGAGCTTCGATATAAAAGTAGCCGACAATTCGCCAGCGAGTTCTCAGAGTTCTCTCCAAATGAGAAGATGGAATTTTTGGCTAAACAACTAAAAATTCCCGTTCCGAAAAATCTCGGACGCTATAATCCAAGCTGGAAAGCGCATGAGCAGGTTTGGAAGTCACTCGTATTGTACTATAAAATTCAGAAAGCTAGCCGTGACTCCGTAAACACACAAAGCATTGCTGAAGACAAATGGTTGATGAGAATGACCGGTTGGCCTGAGGATGAGAGATCAGTACAAAAGAGATCGCTCGATTTATGGCGCTATTTTAGCGAATTGGAGAAGAAGGGTCGACTTCAACATGCCAGCCGTCTGTGGTTCACGATTGTCGATGAGAAGACAGTTTTGGGATAGACAGACGGGGCGCGTTGATATGTAATTAAGGATGCCGGTTCGATTCCTTAATCGACAAAAAACACCAATGAATGAACTGTACAAATTTGCCATCAGCCTTTAAACTGATAGATAACAACGGCTGCAATAGATTTGGCCACTCTTTCGGCCACTTTTTGGCCACAATCAAGACTGTCAACGAAAAGTCGAACGAAAAAACGTCTTAAATACAACTACTTGAACGGAGCGCAACCTTGCATTAATCTCCCGCCGCCTCCACCAACATATTGAAAACATAGGAGAATGTCGGATTCTCCGTGCAGAGAGCCCATCTTTATCCAATCTTGTTATCCACAAGGTAGCAAGAACGAGGTGTAGAGATGGGCTTTTCTGTTTCCCAGCCGTTGTACATATACCAAACTCCTTCCGGGTACATCTTCCGTTTGAAAGTCCCACGAGATCTGCGTCCCCTTTGTCGGCCAGGGGGAGTTCAGGGATTTTCTCCATTCTGGCGCCTTATGATGTTCCCGCCACAGTTTTACTTAGCGCTGGACGATGTCTATGTTCCTTGACGGCCTTCCTCGATACGCAGTTCATTTGTCCGTTAAGCGGTCAAGGGGCGGTTTCGCGGGCGGGTTGTGTCTTTTCCCTGCAATTTGTCCAGCCGTTCACCGTGCTTTCAGAGCTTCGGAAGCGTTTGTCTGTCCCGTTCGTCATGTTGTTCGGTCGCGTCACTGTGGACGACCCTTCTGGCCGTGTTCCTGGAAACTGCAGTTTCCTGACAAATTCATTGATCGTTTCTCCTCAACAAAGTAATAACGGTGCATCTTCGTTATCGTCGCCGCTATCGGCACCTCGTCCATCGAGGCACTTCCTGGTCAGAGAGGGATGCCATGTGGGGTGCTTTTCGACGCTGATCCCTCTGTTCAGGCGACCAGCATTGCACGCAGTACCACAGCTGGCGGATTATATGCCGAACAGAGGCCGGTTATCAGTTCGATTGAGCTACATTATCAGGAAAACTTCCGGTTTCTCAGGCGAATTTTGAGCGGAGGAGGGATATAAAAGTGTTGATAAAGGATGAAATTACCGCTAGCATCAGGGGTTGATATCAAGAAAGCAATGGTCGGGCAGGCCGTTTTCCGTGATGTCCGAGAGAATTTCTTCTATCACCCCATTGTCATACAAGAAAATCTGGAAAACAGAGAGGAGGGTCCCTGCAGGATGCCTGGCTGCGGAAATTGGTGATGTTTCGCAGCGGATCACTACAACAGCAAGTCAGCAAGTAGAACGGTATGCGATATAATCTTGACCATCAACACTTAAGGAGTCATCAATGGGACTTGTGACGAACAAGCAAAGTGGATCGGTTATGGTTGTCGGAGCTGGGATCGCGGGCATGCAGGCATCACTCGACCTGGCAGAATCCGGCTATTACGTTTACCTGATTGAAAAATCCTCCGCCATCGGCGGGGTCATGTCGCAACTCGACAAGACATTCCCGACCAATGACTGTGCGATGTGAGTAATCTCACCCAAACTGGTCGAGGTCGGCCGTCATCTGAATATTGAGCTCCTGACGAACACCGAGGTACTGGGTGTCGAAGGCGAGCCTGGCAATTTTACCGCGAAGATTCATCAAACTCCCCGATATGTAGACCAAAGCAAGTGCACGAGTTGCGGCGAGTGCGCCAAGGTCTGCCCGGTTTCCCGTCCTAACGAATACAACGAGAGCCTCGATAATCGCAAGGCGATCTTTAAACAATATCCGCAGGCTATCCCCGGAGCGTTTGGAATAACCAAGCGGGGTACCGCCCCCTGCAAGGCGACCTGTCCAGCCCATGTCAGCATCCAGGGTTTCGTGGCGCTGGTCAATGACGGCAGGTACGACGAGGCGCTGAAACTGTTCAAGGAGGATCACCCGTTCCCCGGCATCTGCGGCCGCGTCTGCCATCACCCCTGCGAAGGGGAGTGTACCCGTGCCCAGGTCGACCAGCCCCTGGCCGTCCGGGAACTGCATCGTTTCCTGGGCGATTACGAAAAGGAAAAGGGAAAATTTTATATACCTGAGATTACAGCCGAAAAACGCAATGAGAAAGTGGCGATCGTCGGTTCCGGCCCGGCTGGCATCACCGCCGCCTACAATCTGCTGAAAGACGGTTATCAGGTCACGATTTTCGAGAAGCAGGCCGAGCCCGGCGGCATGATGCGGTACGGCATCCCCGAATACCGTCTGCCGCGCGATATCCTCGCCGGCGAGATCAAGGTGGTCGAGGAGATGGGCGCCGAGATTCGCTGCGGAGTCAGCTTCGGACAGGATATCACCCTGGACAGCCTGAAGAAGGACGGCTATTCGGCCCTGTTCCTGGCTATCGGCCTCCATAACGGCCGGAAACTGGGGATAGAGAACGAAGATATCGCGGGTGTCCTGCAGGGCGTCGATTTTCTGCGTGATGCCGCCATGGGCAGGAAGGTCGAGCTCGGCCGCCAGGTCGTGGTGGTCGGCGGCGGCAACGTGGCCGTTGACGTGGCCCAGACCGCCAAGCGTCTGGGCGCCGAGCACGTGACGCTGATTTGCCTGGAACGAAGGGACGAGATGCCCGCCTGGGAGTATGAGATCATCGAGGCACTGGAGGACGATATCGAAATCGTCAACAGTTTCGGTCCCAGGAGCTTCCATATCGATCCGGAGAAAAATCGGCTTTCCGGAATCGAGTTCAAGAGCTGCAAGAGAGTTTTCGACGAGAACGGCCGGTTCAATCCCCAGTTTGACGAGGATGTCTGCCAGGTCTTCCATTGCGATACGGTGATCGTGGCCATTGGCCAGAGCACCAACCTCGACGGCATCAGGGAGCAGGGCATCGCCATCTCCCGGCCGGGCGGCCTCGAGGCCGATTCGGTAACCCTGCAGACCCCGATCGACTGGGTGTTTGCCGGCGGCGATGCCTTCTACGGTCCCAAATCGGTGGTCGACGCAGTCGCATGTGGCAAGGAGGCGGCCATCAGCATCCACCGCTTCATCAACAAGCTGGATCTGAGGGAAGGCCGCGACAAGAGCTGGGAGTATGTTCGACCGGAAGTGGAAGGAGAGGAGGTCAGAGACCGGGTCAGGGTCGACTGTCTCGCCCCCCAGGCCCGGGCTCAGAATTTCCTCGAGGTTGCCAAAGGCTACACCGAGGAGGAGGCCAGGGAAGAGGCCCTCCGCTGTCTCTCCTGCGGTGTCTGTTCGGAATGCTACCAATGCGTCGAGGCCTGTCTGGCCAAGGCAATCGATCACACCCAGACGCATGTCGAAAAGGAGATCGCGGTGGGTTCGGTGGTCCTCGCCACCGGCGCAAAACCCTACGATCCGACTCCACTCGCCGAGATATATCTCTACGGCAAGAATCCCAATGTCCTGACCAGTCTTGAATTCGAGCGGCTGCTCAGCTCCGGCGGCCCGACCATGGGGCACCTGGTGAGGCCGTCCGACCATGAGGAACCGAAGAAAGTCGCCTGGCTGCAGTGCATCGGCTCAAGGGACAACAACAAGTGCGGAAACTCCTATTGTTCCTCGGTCTGCTGCATGTACGCGATCAAGGATGCGATGATTGCCAAGGAACATGCCGGCGGCAATCTCGACGCAGCCATCTTCTATATGGACATCCGCTCCTTCGGCAAGGATTACGAGATGTATTACGATCGGGCCAGGGACCGGGAGGGGATTCGTTTTGTCAAATCGAGGATCCATTCCGTCATCGAAAACCCGGAAAACAAAAATCTCATCCTGCGCTTTGCCGATGAGAATGGCACAGTTCAGGACGAAGAGTTCGACATGCTGGTGCTATCTGTAGGTCTCGAGGTGCCCACGGCCACTCTCGAGCTGGCCGATCGGCTGGGTATTCACCTCAACAGGCACAATTTCATCGAGAGCACGCCGTTTGCGCCGCTCGCCACATCGCGACCAGGCATCTTCACCTGCGGTACCTTCCAGGGACCGAAGGACATTCCCTCTTCAGTGACTGAGGCCAGCGCAGCGGCAGGCCTTGCCGGGTGCCAGATCGCTGCGGCAAGGGGGGCCGATACCAAGGTTCGAGTGATACCGGAGGAGATCGATATCTCCGGGCAGGATTCGCGGGTCGGGGTTTTTATCTGCAACTGCGGCACCAATATCGCCGGGGTCGTCGACGTTCCCAGGGTTCAGGACTACGCCGCAACCCTGCCGAACGTGGCCTTTGTCGACAACAATCTGTTCACCTGCAGCCAGGATACCCAGGCCAAGATCAAGGACAAGATCCTCGAGCACAACCTCAACCGGGTGGTGGTGGCTTCCTGCAGTCCGAAGACCCATGCACCGATGTTCATGGAGACGCTGGAAGCCTGCGGCCTGAACCGCTACCTGTTCGAAATGGCCAATATCCGCAACCAGGACTCCTGGGTCCATTCCAACAACCCCGAACTCGCCACCGAGAAAGCCAAGGACCTGGTCCGGATGGCCGTCTCCCGCGCCGTTCTGCTGAAGCCGCTTAAGGGGAAGGTCATCCCGGTCAACAAGCGGGCCCTGGTGGTCGGTGGAGGCATCGCTGGCATGAACGCCGCGCTTGACCTCTCCCGGCAGGGTTTTGAGTCCACCCTGATCGAGAAGCAGGCCGAGCTCGGCGGCATGGGTCGCAAACTGCACCATACCATTGAGGGTGCAGACATCAAAACCTATGTCGATCAGCTTGCGGCCCAGGTGAAGAGCGATGGCAAGATCACCGTCCTCACCAATGCCGAGATCGTCGGTTTCGAGGGTTTTCAGGGCAACTTCAAAACCATGGTACGGGCAGGCGGGCAGGAAGATGCCCGGGAAATCCAGCACGGAGTTGTCATCGTCGCCACCGGCGCCGGGGAATATGCTCCGAAGGAATTTCTCTACGGCGAGGACGAGCGTGTGCTCACCCAGACCCAGCTGAGCGACAGACTGGCGGAAAAAGGTGCCTCGGATCTGGATTCGGTGGTCATGATCCAGTGCGTCGGTTCCCGTAACGATGAACGTCCGAACTGTTCGAGGATCTGCTGCCAGTCGGCGGTGAAGAATGCCCTGGCCATCAAGAAGACCAGCCCGGACACCCAGGTGTTCATCCTCTACCGAGACATGCGGATGTATGGCCTGATGGAGGATTACTACACCGAAGCCAGGAAGATGGGCGTCATCTTCATCCGCTACCAGAAGGACAATCCACCGGTGACCAGTGCCTCGGACGAAGGCATCCTGGTAAAGGTCAGGGATCACGTCCTCCAGATGGACATCGAGATCCAGGCCGACATCCTCACCCTTTCGGCCGGTGTGATGCCGAGCGGATCGGAAGAGGTAAGCCGGCGGCTGAAGCTGAATACCAATTCTGAAGGATATTTCCTTGAAGCGCACGTCAAGCTCCGGCCGGTCGATATGGGTTCGGATGGTGTCTTCCTCTGCGGTACCGCCCATGGGCCGAAGCTGATCTCCGAGACTATCGTCCAGGCCAGCGCCGCTGCGGCACGGGCCGTCACCTTCCTCTCGAAGGATGAGATCAAGCTGTCGGCCATCAAGGCCCAGGTAGATCCGGACCACTGCGTCAAGTGCCTGACCTGTGTACGCTCCTGCCCGTTCGAGGTGCCGAGATTCAATGTGGCGGCAGGGGAAATCCAGATTGATCCGGCACTCTGTCAGGGTTGCGGTGTCTGTGCCTGTGTCTGCCCGAGACAGACCATCAAGCTCAACAACTACGAAGATGACCAGATCACGTGCGAGATTGAAACGCTGCTGGCGGGAGGAATGTAATGGCTGAATTCACACCGACTATCATTGCCTTTTGTTGTGATTACTGAGGGTACTCCGCCGCGGACCTGGCAGGTTCGATGAGACTGACATACCCAACGAATATCAAGATAATCCGTGTCCCCTGCACCGGTAAAGTGGATGTGATGTACCTTCTCAGATGCTTCCAGGAGGGGGCCGACGGCGTGTTCTGCGTCGGCTGCATGGAGGGTAACTGCCATTACAACCAGGGCAATCTCCGGTGCCGCGAGCGGGTCGGTTATATCCATGAACTGCTTGAGGAGATCGGCCTCGAGGGTGACCGGGTCAGGATGTACAACCTCTCGTCAGGGGAGGGACCGACCTTTGCGAAATACGCGCAGGAGATGACCGAGCACATCCTGTCCCTCGGTCCCAACCCTTTGAAGGCTAAACCGAGGAAGGCCGCCGTTGCTGCATGAAACCGCGGCGCCTTGCCTGGCCGGTCCGACTGAAGGACATATTGATGAAGGCGTCACAAGCTTAACATAAGGAGTCAGATATGTATGATGGCGCGATAAAAATAGGTGGAAAAAAGAAAAGCCGGTTCATGGATACAGTCAAGGGCTTGCTGCCAGAAGGCGGTAATCTTGACATGTGCCTGACCTGCGGGGCCTGCACCTCCGGCTGTCCGGCAACGGGGCTGGAAGGACTGGACCCGCGGAAGGTGTTGCGGATGGCATCCCTGGGTATGGATGAGGAGCTGATGGCCTCCAACTGGCCGTGGATGTGCACCATGTGCCAGCGCTGTATCTATGTATGCCCGATGAAGATCGACATCCCCCAGCTGGTCTTCAACTTGAGGAACAGCAGACCGCGCGATCAGCGGCCCAAGGGAATCCTCGGCTCATGCGACATGGCCCTGCGCAGCGACACCTGCAGCGCCATGGGTGCCAGCGAGGAGGATTGGCGTTTCGTGGTCGAAGACGTCGCCGAGGAGGTGCGTCAGAACCAGCCGGGATTTGAAGAGTTGCAGGCCCCGATGGATAAGAAGGGGGCCTATTTCTATCTCAACCAGAATTCCCGGGAGCCGGTGACCGAGCCCGATGAGATGATTCCGCTGTGGAAGATCCTGAACACGGTGGGGGCCGACTGGACCTATGGCTCCAAAGGCTGGGCAGCAGAAAACTACTGCCTGTTCCTCGCCGACAACGAAAGTTGGGAACACATTATCCGGGTCAAGGCGAAGGCCGTCGATGACCTGGAGTGCAAGGTCTGGCTCAACACGGAATGAGGGCACGAACTCTTTGCAGTCCGGGCCGGACTGAAGAAATTCAACATCGCTCACAAGTTCGAGATAGCCAGCATCATTCAGTACTATGCGAAATGGATAAGGGAAGGAAGACTGCCGGTCAACTCCGACTGGAACAAGGATCTGAAAGTCACCTTCACTGTGCAGGATCCCTGCCAGCTGGTGAGAAAGTCCTTTGGCGACCCCGTCGCCGATGACTTGCGATATGTGGTGAAAAAAGTCGTCGGTGAGGAAAACTTCATCGACATGGCGCCCAACAAATCGAACAATTACTGTTGCGGCGGCGGCGGAGGTTTCCTGCAGTCGGGATTTCCCGAGGCCCGCCGCGAATATGGCCGGCTGAAAGCCGAGCAGATCAAGAGCACGGGTGCCCAGTATGCCATCACGCCGTGCCACAACTGTCATGCCCAGATCCATGATCTGTGCGAGCATTATGATGGCAATTGGCACACCGTGCATCTCTGGACGCTCATCTGCCTGTCCATGGGTATGCTTGGGGAAAACGAAAGAGTCTATCTGGGGCCTGATCTCGCAAGCGTCGGTCTCTAGCATTTCCCGGAATCGGGATACACGCAATCCCGACTCGCTAGGAGGATATTATGATTGTTGCCCAAAGAAAGCCCTTTGCCGAGATCAAGGACATGCTGCAGGGGTATAACAAGGTTTTGAACGTAGGTTGCGGGACCTGTGTCTCCGTCTGTCTGGCTGGCGGGGAAAAAGAGGTTGCCGTTCTGAATACCGAATTGGAAATGGCAAGACGACTCGCTGACGACCCCATCGATATTCAGGGTCATACCATTGAGCGTCAATGCGATCGCGAGTATCTGGCCGAACTCGACAGCATCATCGAAGAAGGGGGATTCGATGCCCTGCTCTCCATGGCCTGCGGGGTTGGCATTCAGTTTCTCGCAGAGCGATATCCGCATATCCCCACCTTCCCGGCGGTAGATACCAGCGGACTTGCCGTCAATCAGGCAGTAGGCTGGTATGAAGAGCGTTGCCGTTCATGCAGTCAGTGCGTGCTTGGCTCAACCGGCGGTATCTGCCCGATCACCATGTGTGCCAAGGGCCTCTTGAACGGTCCTTGCGGAGGAACCAATAAAGGGAGCTGTGAAATCAGCAGCGACCAGCCGTGTGCCTGGTTCAGGATTTATGAACGTCTCTCAGGCCAGGACCGTCTGGATGCCATCAAAAAGATCAACACCGCCCGTGGCTGGAAAAATCAGACTCCAAGAAATCTGATTCAGCCCGGGTACATGAAACCCGAAAAGATGGCAAAATGATGAGGCAGAAACCATGCATTCATTTTTCCTCTTACCCTTATGATGAAGCAGAGGATCGTATATGAACACAGAAACACATGTTGCTTCCGGAAGTAACCTGGAAAAGGTCCTGAGATCGGGCCAGTTTGCCTTCACCGGCGAGTTGGGACCTCCCCGGGGGACCAATGCCGATGAGGTCAGGGAAAAGGCCAAGTTTCTGAAAGGGAACGTCGATGCCGTCAATATCACCGACAACCAGACCGCGGTGGTGCGGATGTCCAGCTGGGCGGCCTCTCTCATCGCGATACAGGAAGGGCTCGAGCCGAATTATCAGATGGTGTGCAGGGACAGAAACCGGCTGGCAATGCAGTCCGATATCCTCGGGGGATATGCGCTGGGCATCCGCAATATGCTCTGTCTTTCAGGAGACCACCAGCAATTCGGTGACCATCCCGATGCGATGGGGGTTTTCGACATCGACTCTATTCAACTGATCGCAATGGTCAGGCAGATGCGGGACGAGGGATTGTTCCTGAGCGGAACGGAGATCCATCAGCCACCGAAAATGTTTATCGGTGCGGCCTCCAATCCTTTTGCCGATCCGTTTGAGTGGCGTGTTCATCGTCTGGCGAAGAAGATTGAAGCCGGCGCCAACTTCATTCAGACGCAATGCATTTATAATATGGAAAAATTCCGGAAGTTTATCCACCTTGCCAACGAAGAGGGGCTGACTGAAAAAGTCTTCATCCTGGCCGGTGTCACGCCGATGAAGAGTGTCGGTATGGCAAGGTATATGAAATCCAAGGTGCCTGGCATGGATGTTCCGGATGAGATCATCGATCGCCTGAAGGGCGTCGAGAAGGAGAAGGTTGCCCAGGAAGGCATCAATATAGCCTGCGAACAGATCGAAGAATTCAAGGAAATGAAAGGCGTCCACGGCGTGCACCTGATGGCGATCGAATGGGAACATATGGTTCCTCAGATCGCCGAACAGGCGAAAGTTCTGCCTCGCCCTGTCTTCAGCTAAGCGGCTGTCGGCAGCACACCCGCAGGATCCGGTGCTTCAGTGGACCGGATCCTGCTCATTCGAGAAGGTCGATCCGTGCGGTTGGGCAGCATACGCCCAGCAGGCAACGAACAGGTGAGTTCAGGCAACCTCATTGTCTGACCGTCGGAGAACCGCTTCTATCCCAAGGCAAACGGATGCCTGGTATCCGACGCACGCAGCATCCCAGCTGCACCGCACGTGTCCGTTAGATAAGCAGACGGCAGTATCAGCTGAAAATTCCCTTCAAGGTAAAGAAGAAGAGCATGGCAAGACCGGCCCCGACGGGGAGGGTGATGAGCCATGAGATCACGATATTGAGCACGACCCGGAGGTCGAGGGCGCCAACTCCCCTTGCCAGACCGACACCCAGTACGGCCCCGACCAGGACGTGGGTCGTGGAGATCGGCATGCCGGTTCGCGAAGCGATGACCACGGTGATTGCGGCCGCAAGTTCGGCGCAGAACCCCCGTGACGGCGTCAGTTCGGTGATCTTCTTGCCGATTGTCTGCATGACTTTGTAGCCGAGGGTGATCAGGCCGAGGACGATGCCGCCACCGCCCATCAGCAGGATCCACAGGGGCAGGGCAGATTTCTGCATAACCTCGCCGCCTGAGCTGACAATGCTGACGACGGCGGCAACCGGGCCGATCCCGTTCGCCACATCGTTGGAGCCATGGGCAAAGGCCATCGAGCAGGCGGTGAAGAGCATCATCGGCGTGAAGACCTTCTCGACGCTGGCAAAATTGAAATCCTTGTTCGCCTGTTTGTCTTCTTTGATGTTATGGACAAATTTCCAGCCAAGCAATGCGGTGAACAGCCCGAAGCAGACTGCCAGAAGAAAGCTCTGGCCGGTGCTCAGGTCGATGCTGAGGTGCTCCAAGCCTTTGAAGATCGTGACCAGGGAGATGATGAAACCAACCAGGAATATATAGCCTGGAGCATATTTCTTGGCATTTTTCAGAGGGTTGTCGGTATTGAAAATGAGCTTTCTGGTGCTCATTACCAGCAGGAAGGAGATGGTGCCGCCGACCAGTGGCGAGACGATCCAGCTGAGGACGACGCTGGTGATCTTTGTCCAGTAAACGGCATCGGGGCCAATGCCGACCAGGGCGAAGCCGACCAGGGCGCCGACGATGGAATGGGTGGTGGAAACCGGCCAGCCCTTGGCCGAGGCTACCATCAGCCAGACCGCCGAGGCGAGTAGAGAAGCGAGCATGCCGTAGATGAGGATTTCCGGATTGTCGACAATGCCGCTCGGGTCGATGATCTCCTTGCGGATGGTCGTGGTGACGTGTCCTCCGGCCAGCACCGCCCCAAGAAATTCAAAGACGATGGCGATGCAGATAGCCTGTTTCATGGTGATGGCCCCGGCCCCGACCGATGTCCCCATGGCGTTGGCCAGATCGTTTGCCCCTACGCCCCAGGTCATGTAAAGACCGAAGATGATGGCCAGGATGACCATAATCGTGCCATGTGCTGCAATAATCTCCATTGTAGTCCTCGTGCCTATTTGGAAAGGAAAAGTAGCAGGCGGTCAGCCATGTTTTCAGCCTGGTCGGAAATGCTGCCGAGCCGGTCGATGAGCTTGTACCAGAACATTGCGGAAACGGGGTCGAGATCCTTTTCGGCGACAAACAGCGTTCTGCGGACCCGGTGCATGATCGAGTCGATATTGTGCTCGTTGCGTCTGAGTCCGGTTATCATCCCGGAGACCTTCTCCACTTCCAGACCGCCGAATCCCACTTCGAGCAGTTCGTCGAGCTGCTCGATGATCGCCTTGGCCTCCGAACTGATCTCCATCGTCCCTTCCAGCAGCTCATCGAGGACTTCCTTGATCGCCTCAGGTACCTCCATGTCGCGGTAGCAGAGGATCTGACCTATCTCTTCGACGGTGTCGGCGATATGGTCCTGATCGGCCATGAGACCGAGCAGGTCTTCCCGGTCAACGGGCAGAAAGAGTGATTTGGGCATGCTCAGGCGAAAAGTGTTCTTGATCCTGTCCGCCTCCGACTCGAGCTGGTCGATCTGGGCGGCGAAATCGCGAACCTGCTCGAGATCCTTGCGGTACAGGGCGTCGAAAAGAGGTGGCATGAGGCAGATGCAGGAAAAGACCGTCCGCATATGCGCCTGTATGGGCTTGAAAGGGGATTGCCGCATGAGACCGGCAAGTGAGGGTTTCTTCAGAAGTGACATGGACGGATTCCTCCTTTGGAGAATGTTCACACACTGTTGGAGATGTGGATGTCGGATCGCGCAACTATACCAGAGTCTCTGCGGGACGTCTGCCGAACTTTAAGGATTCGATGTGAATTGTGTTTGGGAATTCTTGGTGAAATAGTTGTCTGGTCTTCAGAGTTGCCGGTATCGAGCTTTTGAGGCGATCACTTGGCGGGAGGAAGTCGCAGCCGGTTGATGATCTTCGTCAGGGGTTCGGAAGGGTAGCTGATCGGGACGAATTTGTTCCTGATGACGATGAAGATGCTGGGACCTTCCTTATGGGCGCTGTAGATAATGTGGTGGCCTTTTATCACTCCGGCGTTTTTCCAGAAACTGCCAAAGGGGTCGAGAGGGGTGTGGCCGACGATGAGCCTGGTTCCTTTGGGAAGACCGAGGCCGGTTCGAAACCGCTTTACATCGCCCTTGGTATAGCCAGAAGTCAGGGAGTTGGCGAGCTGCAGGCGGCTGGTCGTCAGATCGTGGGCCAACTGCGGGTCACGGCGGATGTTGATGATATCCTCGCGACTGGCGGCGGTGCGGGGCGGGCCGGCATGGCAGGCGATATACGAGGATGACAGGGCGACATAGGGCAGGAGATCGTAGAATCTTTCCATTTCCTGAACATAGTCGTTACCGCGCAGTTCCTGCAGCCGGTTGCGCATGAGCAGCCCCTGGGATATCCCTCCTTTGCTGAGCTGGGGATCGAAGCTGTCATGATTGCCTCGCAGGTAGAAGACATTGGCCGGGTACTGCAGCTTGAGGCCGAGGATCAGATCCATCATCAGGATCGAGCTGTCCATGTCCTCCATCTCGTCGGCCATCTCCGAATGGACGGCATCACCAAGGATGATGAGTTTGATGGCATTGCTGTTGAGACAGTCGAGCAGGCAGTTTTCGCTGAGGATCTTCAGCAGGTTGTCAACCTGGGCGTGCATATCGCCGATAATGGCAGGCGGGGTTGATGCGGGTAGCTCGATCAGCCCGCCTGGACGGCCATCGTTGTCATGGACTCGGTATGGTTCATTTTCCAGCAGGGCGTTGACTGTTCGCAGGAGAACAAGTGCCTTAGAAGCAGGAAGGAGGGAGATGGATCCGCCAAACAGATTCTTTAATCGGATCAGTGCAGCATGTCTGCTGGCGGGCATCCTCTCCCGGAGGTCGAGATTCTCTCTCCGAACCAGGCTCACCCCATGTATTTCATCAAGGGGGGAGATCAGCAGGTCTCCCCGCTGATTGGTCAGTGTCAGATGCCTCTTGGCGACATGCTTGGGGAAGTGGAAAATTTCGTCGAGTTCCTTGGTGGACCGACCGATGACCACGGTTTCACCTACCCGGATACGGGCGAAACCATCCATCGCCGTGGTATGACAGCCTCCCGGCAGGTGGATCAGCCAGTTCTTCTTGACGGCTTTCTTGTTCACTCCGAGAGTGATCTCGGGGGAAAATCGCAGACGGAATTCACCGAGAAGCATATCGAACGATTTGCCGTCATGGGCGATCCTGCTGCTGCCCTTGATCCGCTGCACCTCATTTGTCAGGGTCAGCCATGAGGCAGGTGTCCGCAGACCGAAAATCCACTTCCATCCTGCCGCGGTCTTCAGGCTGGGTCGGGAGGGGCGGGCGATCACGGCCCATGGCGGGACATTGGTGGCGTTGTGCTCATTGATCCGCATGGGCGGGTTGCTGAGACCCTTACGGATATAAACATGGATGCCCGCCCTGTGCATATAGAGGGCAACGTGACGATAGATGGCGATCTGCTGCTCTACCATCTCAAGAGACAGATTGTCGTCGACGGGGAAATATCCCTGACTCTGCCTGGCCTGACGCTGGCTGAAGACAACTTCCGGTTCCGGTATCAGGAACTCGAAGATATAGCGATCCCGCCAGTTGGTCGAAAAAGGGCCGTCACCGGCGGGTGGAATTCTGATGCGGGAGAGCTCAAGCGCCGGTCGCGGCTGACAGTCGAGATAATCCTTGTCGAAAACCGTCAAAGCTTCGGCTATCCCCTCGAAGGGGAGACCGAGATGGATCTCCCTGGGTCTGTAGACCAGCGACTGGTTTTTCCACCAGTTGTTCTGGGTGAGGTCGATATATCCCTCGTTCGGCCATCCTCTTATCTGGTTGATATAATATGATTTTCCTGCACCAGGGGGGCCGGTGATGACGAGCTGGAGGAATTCCAGACCGATCGGCAAAGATATACCGCGGATGTTCTGGAGCTCCTTGATGGGGCTGAGAATTTTCTTGAGAGGATCATTCATTGGTGGTCAGAGGGCAGGCATATACCTGATACTTAATGTGGGTGGTGCGGTCTGTCAATGTTCAGTCGGTGGATTACGTTGTTCCCTTGGTGTTGACGTGTCTGTATCGGGAATATTGTGTTGTCAGGTCCATATTCGGGATTACAGGCCGGAACAGGTCGTCCCCTTGGACTCTCACAGAGTTTTTTTGCATTGCCGCCAAACTTGTTGCACAATAGAGGCAGGCGGAAAGTGCGAGAACTTTTCTTTAAGGGAGGCCGAAGATGAAACGGAACTGGTTTGGAGTATACGGGATGTTGATTGCCATGATCTGGGCCGGAACGACCCTTGCGGGATGCGGCGGTGGCGCAGCCAGTCATTACGGTTCTGCATCCATCATATCCGAGCCGCCTGATGCTACTGTTGTCAACCTGGAAGACGGTTCGACCATCGGCAGCACCCCCTTGCAATACACGTGGGAAACGGAGGATGTGTCTGAGAAATACATCCAGCTCAAGCTGAACGCCACCGGATATGAGGTGCAGGTAACCGAATTTTTTCTCAATTCCCGCCACGGAAGTAAGGAGAGCGCCGAAAAGACTCCTCAGATCATTCACGTCAAAATGAAGCTGGCCGAGTGACTCTCCTCAGTCCCGCTCTGGATCGTCGTCAATGGTGAAACAGTGGCCAGGAGACACCGCCTGGTAATTCTCCTGGAGTCAGGGCAGCCGGTCGGATCACCATTGTGTCATCGTTGAATCCGGCCCGGCTGTCTTGTCCCTGACCTGCTTGTCCGGGAAGCCCTAGCTGATTGCAATGACCTTGTCGGCAAACTGAGTGGCCATGACGATGTCCAGCATGTTGGTGGTGCTCCCGACTTTTTTCTCGGCTGTCAGCCCAAAGTGCTCAAGACAGGTCCCGCAGGCGAGGACAATGACGCCGGCCTGTTCATACCCCTGCAGCTCACTGAGGACGGGGGATGACGCGGTCGTCAGTTTCACCCCGCTGTTCACGAAGATCAGCTGCCAGAGGTTGTCTCCCATCTCTTTCAGTGTCTTCAGGTAATTGATCATCAATTTCCGGCCGAGTTCATCATCTCCAGAACCGAAACGGTCACTCGTGATCAACACCAGGTTTTTCTGGCCGGCATGGTGTTCCGGCCGGTTCTCCGTCACGGCGTCCTCCCGGGCTGAAGATGCCTGCTGTTCAGCCGTCAGCCTGAACAGACCTCCTTCCTGCTCTCCCGTCACCGAATATCCCCTGGAGCGGAGAAACCGGCTGACATTTTCGTTGGAGGCCTCGTTGTCGACCAGTACCGTCAATGCCTGCAGGTTTTGCCGTTCGACCGCATCCTTTACCAGCAGTACCGGGGCCGGGCAAGCCAGGCCGCACGCGTCAATTGTTGTTGCCATGGACATACTCCCATCATTTCATTTTATCTAATGAACACATGACGTTTTCCACATCATACGTATGTTTCTCGCCGCACAGGGGGCAGGACGGCAGCACGACCTTCCCCTTCAGTTCCCTCTCCCCTTTTTCGTTGCGGGTGATGACGTGTCCGAGCTCAAGGGAATACTCGCTGGACTCGAAAATCTCGTTCTTCCTCGGACATTTGAAAAACAAATTCATCTGTCTCTGTCCTTCTGTCGGTTGAGAATGCCGTCCGCTCCCCTTCGCTGCAGATTGCACACCAGGGCGACGGCGATTGTGCCGTAGGCGACAAAACTACGAAAATACTCGCCCAGGGCTGGATTGCCAAAAAGATTCTGACCGGCCTGGGGTGATACAACAAACAGGGTGTGGAACAGGACGATGCCGATCAGGGCATGGCGGACCCGGGCCTCGGAGACAGTTGCCCCGCCGGCAAGCAGGGCGGCGCAGGAGAAGATATCGGTGTTCAGGTGCGCTGTATATACATTAAGCATGCCGATGTTCTGAATGAAGATGATATGTCCCAGGCAGGCGATGACGGTTGAGAGAACGATCGCCATGATGCGGATGCGGCTGGAGTCGAGACCGAGCAGTTCCACCCTGTCACCGCGGAATCCGACTGCGGCGAAGTGCTTGCCGAGCCGGGTGTGGAGGATGTATTTCACCGTTGCGGCCATGCCGCAGACGACAAGGAACATGAAAAGCGGTATTTCGATCTCTCCGAGGTGGACAAGCCAGATGGAATCGAGCAGGTTCCGGAAATGTTGAAGATCGACCATGTTGCGGATGCCTGTCCCCCGTGACAGCATCATCTCTGTGTTGTGCGGGGTGATGATCGTGCCATAGCCGACCATGAAGACCAGTTGATAGATGCTGGTGGCGAGGAAACCGATAAGGATGGTGGTGATCATTTCCCGCCCCCGTGCCCTGTTCAGGCAGACTCCGATAAAGTATCCGAGGATGACAGAGAGGGTCACCCCGACAGCGGCAATCAGCAGGAGGCTCTCCGCTCCCGGCAATTGGTAATCGACGGCGAGCACCAGGCCGACCTGGGCGCAGATCGCGCCGACGACAATGGCGAAGTTGAGTCCCATTCCGGCGGTGACCGGGATGATCAGGGCGAGGACCATGACTCCGTCCCGGATAAAGCGGGTAATGATCTCGTTGCAGACGAAGGCCGGACGCATTCCTGAAACCGAGAGGGCAGCGAGCGACAGAACGGCAAACAACAGAGTGACCGGATTACATCGCCGGGCAAGGCTTTCCATTTCTTCCTCCAGCATGCAGCATGGCAAAAAGGATGACGCCGTTGGTCAGCAGCAGCCGGAAAATCTCGGCCATTTCCGGGACAAGCAGATCGTTGGCCAGCGGACCGGACAGGATATACATGGTGTGAAACAGAAATGTCCCGATGATGACGTTGAGAACGGAGGTCCGACCGGCGATGCTGCCGCCGATCAGGAGAGCGGAGGCAGCCGGGAAGGCCAGCATCATGGGGGCGTCATACAGTTCGATAAAGCCGTAGCTCTGGGCATAGACACAGATGCCGACCGCACCGATGACGGTTGACAGAATGGTTGCCAACTGGCGCATCCAGTCGATATCGATCCCGCAGAGCCTGGCATATCCTTCATTTTCCCCGACCGCCTGCATCGCTTTACCGGTTGCGCTCCTGAAAAAGAGATGGACCAGCAGGCAGCTGCAGGCAAAAAACAGCAGCAGGCCGCAGGGGATGACGAAGGGGCCGATTTCCAGTGGCAGGAAGTCGTTCAGGATCTTCGCGAAAGAGCTCTTCAGACCGATGGTCGGCCGCATACCCTTGCCGCCGATGGGCCAGAGCATGGCTGGATTGGTGAAAGGGGCCGTCGCCCAGAAGAAATTGGTCAATGGAATGAATGAAAATCCGATAAAGGTGGCGGTGATCTCCTCTCTGCCCCTGACCCGGTTGAGGATCCGGCCGAAAACAGAGCCGAAGATCACGGCGATGACGGCCGCCATCAGTACCGCCGCAACGAAACCGGTCAAGCCGGTCATTTTCCAGTTCACGGTCAGACACATCCCGAGCAGGCCGGCAACGACCGCGACCGGCAGGCCGAAGTTGATGCCGATACCGGCATTGAGCATCGGTACCAGTGACAGAACCAGAACCCCGTTCATCGCCAGGCGGACCAGGGCGTCGTTGATGACCCATGACAGCGGGATCTTCAACCAGATTGCTCCGCCCATCATCAGAGCCAGGAAGAGGGCGATCACCAGCTGGGGAATGTGCTGTCTGGGTGCATTCATCACTGCAGCACCGGTTCCCCGGAGATCGCTTGGGTGAACAGCAGGTCATCGGCAGCGGGGTCGAGAATGGCATGGAGCCGGCCCCGGTACAAGACTGCAATCCGGTCGCATATTCGCTTCAGCTCATCCAGCTCGCTTGAGGCGATGACGATGGTCGTGCCCTCGCTGTGATTGACATCGAGAAACAGGTTGAGGATGCGCTCCTTGGCAGCGATGTCGATGCCGCGGGTCGGTTCGTTGACGATCAGCAGCTGCGGGGAGAGGGTCAGGGCATGGGCGATACGGACCTTTTGCTGGTTGCCGCCGCTCAGGTTGCCGACCGATTGCAGAGGACCGGTGCAGCGGATATCGTACTCAGCGATGCAGTGCTCGGCATGCCGGCGGATCGCCTTCTGGTCGGGCACCTGCAGCCAATGCGGCCAATGGGGATGGTGAAACCGTTTGTTGTGATGCAGGGCGGCAAAGACGATATTGTCCATGATCGTATGCTGCAGAAGCAGGCCCAGCTGGCTGCGTTCCTCGGAGAGGAAGAAGAGTCCTTTTCTGATCATTGCCGCACAAGGAGAGGATGAACAGTCCTCGCCAGCCAGGCGTAGCCTGCCGCAAAAGGGTACCTGACCGATAACTCCGGCACCGAATGCCAGCTTTCCATGTCCCGACAGACTGATGATGCCGAGGATCTCGTTGCGGTGGACATCAAGATCGAGGCCATGCAGTTCTTCGCCGGCCATGCGGACGCGGAAATCCCGGACCGACAGGATAGGGGGTGAATCTGTGTGGCGTTGAGTCCTGCTGACTTTGACGACAGACTCTCTCACCATCAGGCGGGTGACGGTGTCGATGGAACTGTCCCGGGCGGCACAGCATGAGACGACTCTTCCTTCCCGCAGTACTGTCAGCCTGTCGCAGAGCTGCAGAATCTCCTGCAGGCGGTGGGAGACGAAGAGGATAGCAATCCCCTTGTCCGCCAGGGAGCGGAGTGTTGTCAGGAGTTGATCCGTGTCGGCAGTGTTCAGGATCGCAGTCGGTTCGTCGAGCAGCAACAGCCTGAGATCGTCTCTCGATATCTCACGCGCTATTTCAATGAATTGCCTGACATTCATGGAAAGGCGGCCAGTTGTCTGGTCGGGGTCGAGATCGAGGTTGAGGCGGTGCAGGGTCTGTCGTGCCGCCATTGCACTGCTCGTCCTGTCGACAAGGGAGAATTGGCGGGGAAAAAGCGCATCAATGAAGGGGTAACCCTTTTCGCGGGAGATCAGGATATTTTCGGCTACCGTCATCTCCGGTATCAAGGCGAATTCCTGGTGCACCATGCCTATTCCGCACCTGATGGCCTGACATGGAGAGGAGAACCTGCGGACCCGGCCGTCGAGAAGATATGTGCCGTCGTACCCACCGGTCTCTTGGATGGTCGTACTGCCGAACAGGATGTTCAGCAGGGTGCTCTTGCCCGAGCCGTTCAGGCCGACCAGCCCGTGTATTTCCCCGGCGCCAATCTCCATGCTGACCGACTCCAGAGCCGTTTCCGGACCGAAGCGCTTGTTGATGTTCCTCAGTTCCAGCATGGCGTTCAACTTTCCACCCGGATGAGATCGCCGGGGTAGCGGGGCCGATCCGGGTGGATTTTGGAATTGGACCTCTGTGAGGAGACGAATCAATAGATGATCGAATCCATGATGATCAGATAATAGTTGTCCAGCTCCGGTTTCATTCGGTTGAAGGCGACATCGACTCCGGCGACTGTCTTCGCGGTTTTCTTCAACTCTGCTGTATCAAAATCCTTGGTCCTGCCCTCAATCGTTTCGATAGCGAGTTCGGTCGAGAATTCAGGAAAGAAATATCCGACCGGCACCGGCCAGGTGGAAAGCCGGCCGGTCATGCCGGCTGCTGCGGCCTTCTCTTTGATGGTGGCGTTGATCTTGTCGAAATTGCCGGCGTCCTCCTTGGTGATCTCAAGCTCCATGGCCGCCGGGTATCCTTGGGTCGGGGTCGGGCAGCATTGTTCCGGCATAATGAATTTCAGCTCGAGGGCTTTGGCGATGATTACGTCCTGCATCGGGCAGTTCGTGCCGAAGATGGCGGTATCCTTGCCGTATCTCGCGATCTGGCGCGGGATGTCCTCCTGCAGGAACTGGAGCATTGGAGAGGGGCCGGCACCGGTGGTCGGGTCAGGAGTAGTGACCTCGACGAATTGCATGCCGAGTTTGCCGCAGGTCGTCTTCATCATATCGCGGCGCTTGGCCAGGACCTCCTTGGCCATATGGGTCGGAAACGAATAGTGGATGAAGGTCCTGGCTCCCATCTGCTGGGCCTTGGTCGGGATGCTGATGCCACGTTGCACCCAGTCGGTATCGAGCGCCAGATCGACATATTTGGCCATCATGTCCGGATCGTCCCAGATCGGTGCGGTGATCACCAGCATCTCGGGCCGCTTTTCCTTGATTTTCTGAATGGCCGGCAGGATCCCGGAATAGCCGGCGCAGATGACGATGGCTTTCACCTCCGGATCGTCGCCAAGCCCCAGGATCTGGGTGATGGCGGTCTCCTGTTCTTCGCTGAAGTTGTCCGGCAGGGTGATGTGCTTGATCATGCCGGGGTGCTTTTCGCTGGTCCGCACCGCGCCGCGGAACTCGTCCTCGCTGGCGGACAGGGTCGGCGTGACGATGCCGATCTTGTATGTATCAGCCGCGGTCGAGATGCCTGAGAGCAGGCACAAGGAGACGGCAAGGCAGATTGCAGAAATGGTCAGGTTACGAATCATCATTTTCCTCCCAAGGGTTTAATTGAGTAATTCCAGGAACGCCTCGATCCGGGTCTTCAGCTGCCCGGTATCGTTTTCCGAGTAATCGGTAATGATATGGAGATACGGCAGACCGGCTGCGCCGACACATTCTTCGACCTGGAAGGCCTCGATGTTGTATGTATGGCAGCCGTCCCAGGTCAGTTCGACTACCCCGTCGATGCGGTAGTCCCGGATGATGGAGCGAAGCAGGTCGAGCCGGGCGGGATTGGGCGTCATGCAGGCGCAGGGGATGTCGAGGTACGTGCGGGCGAGGTTTGCCAGGGGATCGCCGTCTTCCGGCACGAGGTTGCCGACGGTCTTCAACCCGCCGCAGCTCTCCATTGCCACGACGACACCGCGGCAGTCCTCAATGAGGTTGAGGACCTTCCGGTTCGTCGTCGGGCAGCCGGTCAGCAGGATTCTTGGTCTGCCGGCAACGCCGGCCTGGTACTGCCTATCCCGTCCACGCTGTCGGGCGGCGGCGATGGCCTGTTCGATCTCGTCTATCCGGCTGTGCAGGTTGCATTCGAAGCCGGCCATCGAGGTGACCGTGTCGAGCTCGCGTCCGGAGAGAAGGGGTATCTCACCCATGTTCAGGCGAAACGCTTCGTGTACCGTCGAACGCAGACGGTTGTAGATCACGATCTGTGCTCGCAGTCGGTCGTCGGTGATGGCAGAGCCGGTTTCACGTTCAAGCAGGACCTTGATCCGCCGGAGTTCCCCAAGCCAGTATGCATGACTCTCCTCAGTGGCAGCTGTCTGCGGCAGCTGCAGAAGGTAGAGAGGGCGCTTGCGGCCAAGGAGCTCGAACATCTTCTTTTTGCCGTCGCAGGTGGCATCGGCCAGCAACAGGTCGGTTGCCGTGAAATAAGGGCAGCTGTCGCCGATGGCGTGGCCGTAGCTCGATTTGATCAGGGCGCAGAGGTTGCGCGGCAGGTGACGCTCGGCCAGCAGGATGGGGATATCGGAGCCGGAGCAGAGGGCAACGGGTATCGCTCCGGCGGCGGCAACGAGTTCTTTCGGCGTGAAGGCGCAGTAGACACCGACGACCTTTGCTCCGGCGGCCTTCGCCGCCTTGGTGTCCCGTATGACCCGCTCTTCTATGCTGCCCAGGTAATGATCGTCAAACATGCCGATATTGCTTTTTTTTATTGTATTCATTCGTCAGCTTGGAGCTTGCGATGGGGTATCTCAGGCGTCATCCTCCAGCAGCAGCGCGGCGCCGAGGGCGCCGACCATTTGCGGGTCATCCGGGACGGTGACAACAACCTGCAGTTCTTCTTCGAGCAGTTTGCGGATACAGCAGTTACGGGCCACACCGCCCGCAAAGACGAGCGGTCCCCCGACCCAGGTCCTCCTGATCATGCCGGCAGCCCGCTTGACCACCGCCTTGTGCAGACCGAGGGCGATATCTTCCCGCTTCTCCCCACGGGAGACCAGCGAGGTCACCTCAGACTCGGCGAAGACGGTGCACATGGCATTGATCGCCAGCGATTTTCCGGCTCGGAGGGCCGAAGGGCCGAATTCCTCGAGGGAGAAGTCGAGGGCCTCGGCCATCACTTCGAGAAATTTTCCCGTTCCGGCGGCACACCGGTCATTCATTTCGAATTTCTGGACCTTGCCGTTGGCTCCGACAACAATGCACTTGCTGTCCTGTCCGCCTATATCGAGGATGGTCGAGGCATCCGGGTACAGGTGCCGGACGCCGCGTCCATAGGCCTTGATTTCGGTGACCGTCTGCGCCTCGAAGGCGAGTTCAAACAGATTCCGTCCATAGCCGGTAGCCATGATCCGGTCAAAGCCGTCGATGTCGTCAAGCATCTTTCTGATCTGCGTCAGAGGGTCGAAGGTTGTGGCAGTCTGCTGTGCGACGACAATTCTGCCGTGTTCGACGACCACGTACTCGATGGTCCGGGAACCGATGTCGATTCCTGCGTTCCGCATTGTCTCTCCGTCAGTTATTGAGTGTCTCGATCCTCTTGGCCTGGCCACGGCTTCATCCGGGCTGGCAAAGGTCCAGGCAGGACATGGTCATGACGTCATCCGTCCCTCTATTCTGAAACGCTGCTCGAGATAGCGCGAAAAACGGGCGGCGCACCAGGTCATCAGGAAGTAGAGGATGCCAATGGCGAGATAGATTTCAAAGGCCCTGAAAGTTCTAGTGTAGATAAGCTGGCCGACGCGGGTCAATTCGGTGATGGCCAGGACTGAAACCAGCGAGGTGTCCTTCAGCAGTGCCGAAAAGGAGTTGACCAGAGGAGGGATCGCCACGGTCAGCGCCTGCGGCAGGATGACAAAAAGCATTGTCTGGAGCCATGACAGACCCAGGGCGTAGGCCGCATCCTGCTGATCTTTTTCGACAGAAAGGAGCGAGCCGCGGATGATCTCCGAGATATATGCGCCACCGTTGAGGCCCAGGCCAATATAGGCAGCCGTTGCGCTGTCCATGGTAATCCCGGTGGTCGGCAGGCCGTAATAGAGGAAGAACAGCTGGGTCAGCAGGGGCGTGCCGCGGAAGATCTCGACGTAGGGAGAGAACAGTCGTGCCAAGCCGGTCGAAGATGAACGGGCGATACCCACCGCGGTACCGACAATGACCGCCAGCACAAATGAGCCGGCGGCAATCTTCAAGGTTATCAGAGCCCCTTCCAGGATAGTCGGGAAGGAGCTCCGGAGGACTTCGAATTGGAAATCGAGCATGAGCGTGAATCGGAAGCCTTAATCAACCTTCAGCCATTTGTCGTGAATAGCCTGATAGGTACCGTCGGCTTTTAATTTCGCCAGCGCCTCATTGACCTTCCGGGTCAGCGCATCGGCCCCTTTGGGCATGACGGCGACGATCTCGGCTTCGGCCAGCGGTTCACCGACGATCTTGAAGGACGGATCGGCCTTCATTTGATTGACGGCGTAGGCGTAGCCTACCAGCACGGCGTCGATCCGGCCGACCTTGAGGTCGGTGAACGCCTCCGGATTGTAGTTGTATTTCTTGATTTCCTTGAATACGTCCTTCATGGAATCGGCGAGCTGTTCGCTGCCGGAGCCGAGCTGCACACCGACGGTCTTGCCTTGCAGATCGTTTTTGCCGGTGATTGTGCCATCGTCCTTTCGCACAACGATGACATCGGGAAGTGTATAATAGACATCGCTGAAATTGGTGTTTTCTCCACGGGCCTCGGATTTGGACATGCAGGTGATCAGCGCGTCGTAGTCTCCTTTCTTCAGTCCGGCCAGCAATCCCTGCCATTCCGCGTCGACGAGTCTGACCTTGACCCCGATTTCTTTCGCCAGGGCCCTGGCCAGGTCGACATCGAACCCTTCAAATTCACCGGTTTTTTCGTTTTTCGATTCAAAGGGAGGATACTGGGCGCAGAATCCCACCACCAGTTCGCCGCGTTCATTCACCCTGGTCATCGACTCGTCTGCCTGAACCAGCGCTGCCATGGCAAACACCAACACCAACCCGACGACTCCAAACGTGCCTGACTTTTTCACCCATGTTTTCATTCACTTCTCCTTTCAACTGATTCTGTTGATTCCAGGTTCTCAGCAATTGCGCGGAACTGGACGTTGATGCCAGCGTCAGCCAGCATCGCGGCAAAGATCTCCATGAACACCCCGCGACCGGCAACCATGGCCAATGCCTGCTGCTGGCGTGCGACATTGCCGGGGGCGCTGATCTCGCCGCCGCAAAAACCGGAGCAGGTCCGGGTGACGCCGCAGTTCGGGCTGTCGTCCATGCCGATCACCCCGTCGATCTGATAACCGGCCTGGACAAAGGCTGTCAGCTGATGCAGGCAGGGTGTGAGAATCTCCCGGCAATACTCGCGGAATCGGGGGTGATCGTACTGCTCCCGGGTCATGCCCCAGCGGTTGAGACCGAGATACCCGGTTTCCGGACATGGCAGCTGGAAAAGACCGACACCGCTTTCAATATGATTGTCAAGTACATCGCGATATACACCGCTGCAGGCAGCCAGTGGGTAGACCTTGGCGTTGGCATTCAGCAGACAATGGCAGACAATCAGGATTTTTTTACTTCGTTTCATCAATCTTTCTCCGGCAGAGCCTTGACAGTCGCGACAACCTATCATGAAGTTGTTCGATATTTCCAATAGATTGTTTCTATGAAAAATCATCAAATGATCGGGTAAATTCAGAAAATTACATGGATCTGTCTGCGCATCGGGAGGTGATTATCACTGCATTCGAAAATTTTGTGATGTGTTCGGCCAATTTGCGAGGGTGGTATCGTGAGAACGGATGGGAATGTTGCCAAGAATCGGATATTCCAATTTGTAAAAGGCGGGTGGTTTCATTAAGTACAGTAGGCTGTAGATGCCATTCGGATTGCTCTTTCCGGCCAACGCACACCCCTCCTTCCCGGCATTCCCGCAACTGCCCATGAATATCCTCCATATCATCAGTCAGCATCCCGGGAGTACCGGCAGCGGCATCTATCTGCAGAATCTGCTGCGCCAGGCGGAAGCCTGTGGTCATCGCAATTACCTTGTCGCGGGCATTTCATCCGGGATGGCGCCCCGACTCGATGGAGTCGGGGCAGAGTGCTGCTGTTTCATCCGTTTCGCGGAAGGCGATCTCGATTTTGCCATTCCCGGGATGAGCGATGTCATGCCCTACGCCAGTTCCCGCTTCAGCGATCTGCCTCCTGAGGCGATATCGCGGTATGAACAGGTGTTTACAAAGAAAATCAGGGGGATTGCCGAGACATTTGCCGTCGATGTCGTCCACAGTCATCACCTCTGGCTGGTGAGCGCAGTTGCGAGGCGTGTCCTGCCGGAAATGCCGATGGTTACCTCCTGCCACTCGACCGAACTGCGGCAGTTTGTCCAATGTCCGCACCTCAGTGACAGGGTCCTGGAAGATTGCCGCCGGATTGACCGTATTCTGGCGCTGAGCGAAAACCAGGCGGAACAGATAACCAGACTGTATGCGGTGGATCGGGAGAAGATAGCGGTTGTCGGCTCCGGTTTCGATGATCGGCTGTTCACCTTCGCCGACAAGCCGGCGGCAGGGCCGGTGCAGTTCCTTTATGCTGGAAAACTGAGCCATGCCAAAGGAGTCGACTGGCTGCTGCGGGTCTTCGGGGGTCTCGACGCCGGGATTGCACACCTGCATCTGGCAGGTTCAGGGATTGGCGAGGAGGCCAGGGAATGTCTTGAGCTGGCCGGGAATTTGGGGTCCCGGCTGACGGTGCACGGGGCGCTCAGCCAGCAGGATCTGGCAGGTCTGATGCGGCGCTGCCATGTTTTTATCCTGCCATCCTTTTATGAAGGGCTGCCGCTTGTCCTGCTGGAGGCTCTGGCATCCGGCTGTCGTATCGTCACCACTGCATTGCCGGGCTGCCGGGAACTGCTTGCCGAGGTGGCTGGCGATCTCGTCGAATTTATCGAGTTGCCGCCGATGGCGACGGTCGACCGGCCTGGTCCACGGGACTGGGAAAAGCTGGATGCCGACCTGAGGGAAGCGGTTTTTGCCATGGTCGACCGTGTACATAATTCCCCATCACTTCAGCGTGGAGATACAAGGAAGATTACCGATCGGTCGAGCTGGCGGGTGGTGTTCGGGAGGATCGAGGATGCATATGCCCGGGCCATGCGTTGTCATGGTCGACGCTAACGGCGATGGCGGCAATATCGTCATGGGCCTTGAACCTGGGATAACGGCGGCAGGTCGAGTCTTCCCGCTGGAGGGCGCGGACGTGGTTCCGGATGGCGGCAAGACCTCCCTTCCGGTAGAGATCGGCGAACGCCTGCCAGTCGCTCGGGCGGCCGGGTTCGGTCTTGGGCAGGAGGAGGCCGTCGGTGAACAGCAGGATATCAGAGATTCCTGCAAGGCTTTCCCGGCCGTGACACAGGAAGTGCATCGATTCCGGTTCGCCGTTGAGTACGCCGTAGGTGACGTTCATCTGCAGCCGCACCCTGGTGATCTGGTCGGCAAGGAGGCTGTGGATCGGCTGGTTGCCGCTGGCAGAATTCCGCCAGAGCTCCAGGGTTTGGCTGTCGATGTCCAGCTCCGGAGAAAGCAGGCTGTACCCGCCGTCACGATACAACAGCACGATCATGCTGTCGCCGGTATGGCAGTATTCGAAGGAAGTTGCGTGCATGCGGACAACAGCCATACTGGTCGACCACAACCGCTGCCGCTGGTCCAGGGGGATTCCGCAACGGATCTGTTTTTCCCTGAGCAGGCGGTTCGCCTCCTCAGCCGCCTGCGGCAGGCTGCCTGAATGGTTTTCGAAGGTCGCGGCCGCGATACTGGCGGCGCACAGACCACCGGTTGCGCCGTCCGGATCGCAGTATTTGTCGAGGCTGGTTGCCCCGTCGAAGACACCGAATAGGGCCCCCGACCTCAGAAGGACATCCTCATTCTGGTCGCCGCTTCCCTGCTCATGGAGCGTCTCCACGGCGTACAGCGGCTGGGGTGCGCTGGGGCAGGCGATGGAGAGCTGGTCGGTGGAGAGGTACATGATGCCTTGGGGGTTGAGTGATTGTCGGCAACATGATAACCGTGATGCGGCAGGAGGACAAATCGCTTGTTTCGATCGGCACCCGGGATTCCATCGGGTTCAGGTATAATGACAACGGATCTGTAGTGTAGATGATTGAAATAGTGAAAAATCTTGATTTGGATGACTGGCGGGACTACTGCGACCGGTGTCCCGCCGCCCTGTTCACCCATCTGCCGGGCTGGCTCACGAACCTGGCGGCGACCTATGACCTGCCGTCATTTTTCCTGCTGGCCCGGACTTCCGGGCCACCGTCGGCAACTGTCGGGGTACTGCCCCTGCTGCTGTTCTCTCCCCCCGATGCCACGTCCCGGCTGATCTCGCTGCCGTACTCCGATTTCGCCGGAGTTCTCGCCGATAATCAGGAGGCAGGCTGCCGGCTGGTGGAAGCCGCGTTGGACCTGGCGGAGGAGGTGGGTGCGGCGCATCTCGAACTTCGGCAGCGCGATTGGCATGCGGCCGACGGCCCGTATCATGCCGGGAGCAGGTGGCGGCACACCGCCCATGCCTTCAAGGTGTCGTTGAGGAGGCAGCTGCCGCGGTCCTCGCCCGAACTATGGGACGGACTTTCAGCGAAAGTCAGGAATCAGGTGCGTAAGGCGTATCGCTCGGGTTGTGCCGGCCGGATCGGCGGCAGCGAACTGCTGGAGGATTTCCATGCCGTGTTTGCCGAGAATATGCGGGACCTCGGTTCACCAACGCATGATTTTGGCCTGTTTCGTCAGGCGATCTTGTGCGACTCACCACGCGCCCGCTGCATCGTCATCTACTGCCGGAATGTCCCCGTCGCCGGGGCGATGGTGTTTCAACACGCCGGCACGCTCAGCAATCCCTGGGCCGCATCGCTGCGCCGGTTCCGGATCTTCTGTCCGAACATGCTGCTTTACTGGCTGATGCTGTGCCATGGCATTGAGCAGGGTTGCAGCTGCTTTGATTTCGGTCGATCCTCCCCCGGGACGGGCACCTGCCGTTTCAAGATGCAATGGGGAGCCTCTGTGCAGCCGCTCACCTGGCATGTCTTCTCCATTTCGCCGTCGGAATGGCGCCCGGAGAACGAATCGCTGGTCTATGATGACTGGAAATCGATGGATATCTCCTCCTCAATCCGGTTGGGCCCGAACATCCGGCGCTGGATCAGTCTCTGAGGAGCGGCGATGATTCTCTACGATTCCCGGGATGTTGTCGTTGCTCTGCCGATGCCTCTGCTGCTGGTCGTCGAGGACGTCGGCTGGTGGCAGGGCGAAGATGGCTCAGGCCGCAACCAGCCATACCGGAACGGATTCTGCCGCCGTCACTGCCTGGCCGATTACCATGCCCTGGTCAGCCTGTCCGGAATGCTGTCGATGCGGATCGTCATCGCCATGGTTCTGGGCGAATGGGACCGCAGCAACCTGCTCAGGGAGGTTGTCGGGGCAACCTGGATGGGCACTGCCTGGGATAACCGTGCCAACCAGGGGCCCTGGCTCGATGAGGCTGCCGACTATCTTCTCGGCCATCAGCGGCAATTGGAAATTGCGGTTCATGGTCTCTGCCACGAGTTCTGGCAGGATGGCAGGATGCAGCGCAGCGAGTTCCATGATGACGGTGGCAGGATGCGGCCGCGGGAGATCGTTGCCAGTCATCTCGAAGCCTTTGGGGCGATACTCAGGGCGAATGGCTTCATGGATTTCCCCAGGCTCTTTGTGCCGCCTGCCCTGAGGCACAGTTTCGGCAACGGCGAGGATTCGATTCAGGCGCTGCTCAAAGGATTCGGAATCGATTACGTGACAACGAGATTTGCCAGGGCCAGGCAGTATACCCCGCCTGTACATGAGATGCTCACCTGGGAGAGCGGGGTGGCGATACTCGAGCGCGGGGTATCGCCGGTAAGTTGGCGTGACATGGCCACGACACCGGGGGAATTGCCGGCCACGCCGGTTGTCGCCCTGCACTGGGGCAACCTGCTGCATGCCGACCCGCAACGCAATGGTGAAATCGTCGACCGCTGGGCGGAGAAGATCCTCAATGCGACGACGGGAATCGAGCGGATTGCGGCTGCCGACGCGGCGGATTGCTGGCGGCAGACTGCTGCCCTCTACCTGGCCGATATCCGTTCAGATGCCGCATCGATCTTCATCAACTTGCGGCAGCTTCCTCCACTCCCATCTCTACGGGGACCCTTTTCATTGAAAGTACTTGGCGCGCACCCTCAGCGATGGCGCTACTATGGGGCTGAGGCCATTGTCGGCAGCATGGACCGGAATCGCATCAGCATCGTCACTCTTCACCCCCTTCCCGGCGCTCTCGATATCCGGATCGATACCATCTGATCCGTCAAGAATGAGCAAGTCCCAGCAGTAGGTCATCCGCCGATCCTATGACGGTGGATCATGGCTTCGGCTGCAGCGATGCCATGTCCACCGTCGGACTGCTCTGCAGGGTGAATTGCTGCCCTGCTGAGTGAGCGGTCCTCGCCGGACCAGGGGTGGTGCACCCCATGTCTTGAATTACGGGGAGCGCGGTAAAGCATCCCTGACTGAAAACATTCAGGATGAAGTCGAATTGCCCGTTGCCCCAGGTCGGTGGAGGGAACCACGGAACCAGGAGAAATAGACCCCGATCGAACAGAGCGTGGCCGAAATGAAGAATACGGTGTGGATGCTGCGCAGGAACAGGTCGTAGTTCGCCGGGGTGATGGCCTGGCGGCCGACGATCAGGGCCAGGACAACGGTGGCCATGGCCATGCTGAACATCTGGCCGAGGAGCCGCATCGTCGCGACGGCACCGGAGGCAAGGCCATAGTGCCGTTTGTCCACCGCTCCCATGATAGCGCTCATGTTCGGTGAGCTGAACAGGGAAAAACCGGTGCCGAGCAGGATCAGGTTGGCGACGATCAGGGGTGTCTTCGTCTGACCATCGAGGGTGGAAAACAACGAGACGCCGATGACGGTGGTGATCATGCCGGCGGTGGCGATCAGGCGGGGCTCGATGCGGTCCGACAGCCGGCCGGCGACCGGTGACAGCAGGGCCATCATGATCGGCTGGGCCATCAGCACAGTGCCCGCCGCCTGGGGCGGCATTCCCTTGATGTACTGGAGATAAAGGCTCAGGAGGAAGGTCACGGCAAATGTCGCCGAATAGTTGAGAAGGGCGGCGAGGCTCGAAAAGGCAAAGACCTTGTTGCCGGCGAACAGCTTCATGTCGAAGACCGGAAAGCGGGCGGACAGCTGGTGGCGGACAAAGAGGAAAAAGAGTGCTGAACCAGAAAGCAACAGGGTGATGCCGATGGGTGCCGGCAAGCGCGAGGCGCCATAGACCATGGCGAGGATGGCTGCGCCGTAGAGCAGGCAGCCGCCGAGATCGAGCTGCTGGCCCGGCTCCCCGAGCCACTCGCCGCGGAGGTAATACAGGGTCAGGGCGATTGAAAAGATGCCGAGGGGCAGCATGACCAGGAAGATGCTCCGCCAGCCGAGGTGCTGAGTCAGCAGTCCGCCGATAAAGGGGCCGACGGACAGGCCGATATAGACGGCCGCGACATAGATGCCGATAACCCGGCCGCGCCGGTTCGGGGGAAAGATCGAAGTGAGGATGGCCATGCCGGTGGTGACGAACATCGCCGCCCCAATCCCCTGGACGACCCTGGTGGCGATCAGCAGGGCGGCGGAGTCGACGAAGGCGGCGGCTCCTGAACCAATGGTGTAGATGGCGAGCCCTGTTGCGAATACCTTCTTGCGGCCATGGATATCGGCGATCTTGCCGGCGGGGACAAGGCCGACGGCCACGGCCAGCAGGTAGGAGGTGGCGATCCAGCTGAGCTGGACGGCATCCATCCGCAGATCGGCCTGGATGGATGGCAGGGCGACATTGACCGACGAGATCATGAACGGGCCGATAAACGACGTCAGGGTGGCGACGATCAGCGCCGAGCGTTCGAGGGTGGTGTTGCCATGTCCGGGATGGTCCATGTTTCACTCCAGATCTGTGTTCTGGCATGTTTGCTGACTGACAGCTGAGAATCTAGCGTAATGCCGCAGGAAGAAAAAGGAGTTTTCACCAGTTTCATCATTTCTGGCATCGCAGGATCGCCATACCCTGTGCATCTGGAAGTCGACCGCTCTTCCGCCGTCCGGTCCCTGGCGGGGGCTGTCGCGGAGAAGGAAGATGCATGCAGCCGGCATATCTGGTAAAGCTGAGACTGATCCTTGCAGGATGGAGGCCCCGTTCGGCCAGCCAGTTGGGATTTCCCGAATGCTGAAATAACTGAAGTGTATTTCCGCTCCCGGGATGTCTTTCAACTGGCGTCCACCACCCAGTCACCCGTTGCTGTCATGACGCAGATAACCGAAACCCTCCGCGGCATCGTTAGCCGCATCACCTATCATAATCCGGACAACGGCTGGTCGGTGCTGCGGGTGAGTCCGTTTGACAACATGCAGGAGCAGGTGACGGTGACGGTGCACCAGACCAAAGTCTTTGCCGGGGCGACCATGGAGTTCCATGGTGCCTGGACCTATCATCCGCAATTCGGCAGGCAGTTTCGGGCCGACGAGGCGATCGAGAAGAAGCCGGCGACAGCGGCCGCCCTGGAAAAGTACCTGGGATCGGGGCTGATCAAGGGGGTCGGCCCGTCGACGGCGCGAAAGATCGTCCGTCATTTCGGCAGTGAAACCCTCGATGTCTTTGAGAACAAGATCAAGAGGCTGCGGGAGGTGCATGGTATCGCCGCGAAAAAGCTGGCGATGATCGAGGCGGCCTGGCAGGAGCACCGGATGGTCCGTGAGGTGATGACCTTTCTTCAGGGCCACGGCATCTCGACCCTGTTCTCGGTTCGAATCTATAAGAAATATGGTGAGCGGGCGATCGAGACGGTCCTGGCAGATCCATACCGCCTGGCCAGCGATTTCTACGGCATCGGCTTTTTCTCCGCCGACAAGGTGGCGCTCAGCATCGGTCTGGCGCGGGACAGCCAGCCACGGCTGATGGCGGCAGTCAGGCATGTGCTGGCCGCTGCCCGGGAGCAGGGGCACTGCTACCTCACTGCCGGCCAGATCGAGACCGAGGTCCGGCAACTGCTGGATATGGATTGCGGGGACCGCCTTGAAGAGACGCTAACCCGGATGCAGGCCGAAAACCACCTCAGGATAAGGAGCATGGCGATCGGGGATGATCGTCCTGCACCTTGTTATTATTCGAAATCATTATATTACGATGAGGAGGCGGTCGCACTTGGACTGAGGGAGATGGGAGGACCGGTGCCGGTCGACCGGCAACGGTCCTCCCA
>WBUQ01000237.1 GCA_008933635.1 Desulfobulbaceae bacterium
GTATTTGCCCCGACAACGGATATATGATGGCAACAGGGGCAGACAAAGCCGCCGGAACGCCCGGGGGCACACACGCAGGAACCCAACCGTCATCCCACCATGGCCGACAGATACCGCACCTACAGGGAGCTGGCGAACTGCGAGGCGGAGGATGTGGACTTCCGGATCCTCCTCCGCCGGCGGGGCTCCCGCACCGCCATCATCGCCCCGCACGGCGGCGATATCGAGCCGGGCACCTCGGAGATCGCCTGCGCTGTCGCGGGGGACGATCTGTCCCTCTACGCCTTCGAGGGCCTGAAACCCAGCCACAACCTCGACCTGCACATCACCAGCCGGCACTTCGACGAACCGCGCTGCCTCGAGCTGATCGCCTCCGCCGAGCGGATCGTCACGGTCCACGGCGAGGCGGGCGACGAGGACGCCGTCTATCTCGGCGGGCTCGATACCGCCGCACGGGCCGAGATCCGGCGCGTCCTCTGCGCCCGCCGTTTCCACGTCCTGCCCCAGGACGACCCCGGCCTGCAGGGGCGCGAACCGCTGAACATCTGCAATCGCGGGCGATCCGGCGCCGGGGTCCAGCTGGAAATCGCCCACGGCCTGCGCAGGACGCTGTTCGCCTCCCTCGACAGCGCCGGCCGGGGCAGGCCGACAAACCGGTTCGTCGACTTCGTGGCCGCGCTGCGGGAGGCCCTGACGTGATGCACCCGGCCGCACTATCCGCCCGGAAGCAGGGCGAAACGCCGGACAGGGCCCCGCCCCCGGGAGGAAAGCGGATGAACTGGCCGAAAATCATCCTGGTCGCCATCGGCCTGATACTGGCCTGCCGCAACGGCTGGGCCGCCGAGGAGGAAGAGATGCGCAAGGCACGGAATATGATGGTGAAGGAGATCGAGGTGGACGTCGTCGCCACGGCGTCGCATATCGGCCGCACCCGGCTCAACCGCGAGGTGATGCAGGCGATCGCCGAAGTGCCCCGCCATGAGTTCGTGCCGGAGGCCCTGCGCCAGGTGGCCTATGACAACCGCCCGCTGCCGATCGGCTACGGCCAGACCATCTCCCAGCCCTATATCGTCGCCCTGATGACCGACCTGCTGGCGATCGCAAAGGACGCCAAGGTGCTGGAAGTCGGCGCCGGATCGGGCTACCAGGCGGCGATCCTGTCGCGGCTGGTGAAGGAGGTCCACTCCATCGAGATCATCCCCGAGCTGGCGCGCGAATGCCGCCTGCGGATGCAGCGGCTCGGCTACGGCAACGTCACCATCCACGAGGGCGACGGCTATTACGGCCTGGAGGACGAGGCGCCCTTCGACGCCATCGTGGTCACGGCCGCCGCCGCCTATGTCCCGCCGCCGCTTGTGCGGCAGCTGAAGCCGGGCGGACGGCTGGTGATCCCGGTCGGCGCGCAGTTTGCCGTCCAGTACCTGATGCTGGTGGAAAAAGACGACCAGGGCGGGATCTCGACCCGCCAGGTGCTGCCGGTGCAGTTCGTACCGCTGACCGGCGATCGTGAGTGAGCCCTGCCATGCGCAGCGGCGGACGGACGGTGCTGCTGGCCGTCGGGCTGGTATCCGGCGCCGCGCTCGGCTACGAATTGCTGATGCTGCGCTATTTCTCGCTGATGTACTGGTCCCATTTCGCCCACCTGATCATCGGCATGGCGCTGCTCGG
>WBUQ01000154.1 GCA_008933635.1 Desulfobulbaceae bacterium
GGGTGGCCCTGTCAGCGCACAATTTCTCGTTTCGCACCTTCACGCTGCCGTTTCATGATCCCAAGAAGATCCGGCAGGTGCTGGCCGGGGAAATATCCGAAGTCACCCCGTTCAACATCGACGATCTTGTCTACGAATTCCTGACGGTCGGAAAGGGGGCGCAGGGCACGGCGGTCCAGGCGGCCATGATCGAGCGCAGGGTCATCGCCGAGGAACTGGCCCATCTGCAGGCGCAGGCGATCCGGCCCGGGATCGTGACGATTTCCGGACTGGCCCAGGCGCTGGCGCTGGCCAGACTCTCCGGCGAAAGGGATTTCTTTTACCTCGATGTCGGACTCCGGCGGGCGTCCCTGGTCCGGATTGCGGGCGGGAAGATCAACCTGGTGCGTCCGCTGGCCTTCTGCGCTTCGGGTGCTGCGGCTTTCTCACTGACGGCGGATGGCGAACATGTCACGACGCTCGACGCCGACCGGTGCAGGGACGCATTCCGTTCCTTTGCCAGGAGCGTACGGCAGACACTGCTCGCTTCCGGCGCAGAGAGGGAAATCGACGGTCTCACCGTCTTTCTCGGCGGCCCGATGTCCACCTTCCCCGGTCTGGCGGATGTGCTGCGGGCAGAATTGCCCCTGCAGGTTGAAACCTATGCCTTTGATTTCTCCCCCGGCCTGACATATTCCGGCGACAGCGGGAACCGGTGGCCGCCCGGGGTGATGGAACGGGCAATGGCCCTGATCCTGCTGCCGGACCGCGACGCACCATATTTCGACTTCAGCGGTGACAAGCGCAGCACACGCGGTGCACCGGCCAGGCTCTCGAAATACCTGAAAATTTCGGCAGTACCGGCGCTGCTGGTCCTGGTCGCGGCGATGGCGCTGGCGTGGCGTGACCGGTCCACCCTGGTGGCGGAGCAGAAGCGCCTGGACGGGGATATCCGGCGGATTTTCACCCAGGCCCTGCCGGATGTCACCAGGATCGTCGACCCGGTCCAGCAGCTCAAATCCCGGGTCGATGAGGCCAGAAAGGCATACATGACGGGCGGTGATGGCGTCGCCGGGCCCGGGATGATGGAGATCCTGGCGGAGATCTCGTCGCTGGTGCCATCCTCGCTGCAGGTCAGGGTCGTCCGGCTGACAGCGGACCAGAACGATATACGGTTGCGGGGCACCACCGACAATTATTCCGCCGTCGAGGCTGTCCGCAAGGGCCTGGAGCGTTCGCCGCTCTTCGCGCGGGTGGATTTCAGCTCTGCCACGCAATCGCGCCAGTCCGGCGCCATCGATTTCGAACTCGCGATCAGGATCAGGCGGTAGCCGCATGGGACAGCGATGAACCGGTTTCTTCTCAGAATTCGTGAAATAAGCGGTATCGACCAGCTCGATGAGCGCCAGCGCAGGGTCCTGGCCCTGGTGATCGGTGCCATCGTCCTCTTCCTGGGCTACCAGCTGCTGGTGCTGCCGTACCTGGACTCGCGGCAGCGGCTGATCGACTCCATCCAGCGTAAGACCGAGGCCCTGGCGCAGATCCAGCGGCTCCAGCAGGATTATCAGATGGTCAAGAAGGAGGTGGGCGGCATCAGGGAGAGGCTGGCCAAAAGGTCGCCGCGCTTCGAGCTGTTCTCCTTTGTCGATCAGTGTGCCCAGCAGGCCGGGGTGAAGGACGCCATCCAGTACATGAAGCCATCCCAGGTCGCCGGCGAAGGCACCCTGCAGGAATCCTCGGTGGAAATCATGCTGAAACAGACATCGCTCAGCGACCTCGTGGCCTTCATGGAGCTCATCGAATCCGAGGAAAACGTTGTCTTCCTGCGCCGGCTCTCGATCCAGGAAAACGGTGAATCCCAGGGGTATCTCGACATCACCCTGCAGATCAACACTTTTCATGAAGGGAAAGGGGCGTGAGCAGGAAACGGGGCCGGCTTGTCCGATGGATCGTCTATAGCGTCTATGCCGTTGCCCTGGTGGCGGTGCTGGCGTACTTCCGTTTTCCCGGCGAGCAGTTCCGGCAATACTGCGAGCGGCAGGCGGAAGCGATCTTCGCCGGTTCGCAGTGCAGAATCGGGAAATCGGCCTATGTCTTTCCCTTCGGCGTGCGGCTCATGGACATCGCGCTCACCGGCGAGAGCGCCGCCGGCGGCACCGGGGAGGCCGTGATGCTGCAGCGTCTCGACATCGTCTGGTCGCCGGGCAGTCCGGGCAGAGAGTATGGGCTGAGCGGCGACCTGTACTCTGGGACATTTCGCGGGACGCTGCGGATGGGGGCAAAGCCGGGGAGCTTTACCCTCGCCGGCCTCGAAATCAGGGGTGTTGACCTGTGGAAGGCCAAACCGCTGCAGGACGCGCTCGATCGGGAAGTGAAGGGCCAGCTGGACTACTCCGGCACGTACAGCGCGGAGGTGAACAACTATTTCGCCGGCGCCTTGAGCGGCAAAGTCCGCCTGAACCAGGGCAGCATCGCCCTGCGCCAGAAACTGCTCGAGATCGAGACGGTCGATGTGCAGCAGATGGAGGCCGATCTGGAGTATGCCGGGAAAAAACTGCAGGTGAAAAACGGCAGGATGAGAGGAAAAGAGGTTTCGTGCGACTTCTCTTCGACAATCTCCGTCGCCGATCCGTGGATCCTCAGCAGCATCGCGATGACGGGGAATCTGGCGGTCCAGACCGACCATCTCCGGACTCATCCCGGTATCGCCAGTGAAGTCAATGCATTGCGAAGAATTTCAAAGAAGCAGACCATTCATTTCAGTGTCAGGGGCAGCATGCAGAACCCGGCGATCACATTGGGGTATTGAGGAGCGGCCATGCGACGGAAATTAGACGCATTGCTGCCCCTTCTGCTCATCACCTTGCTCTGCATCGCCATCGTGGAAGGGGCCCGGTTTGCCGTCCTGCGGTACCTCGGCGGTTCGCAGGCCGATGTCAAGACTGCCGCCCGGACCGTTCCGAAAAAAGTCGCGACGGCCGCCGTTGCCAGGAGGAGCCCCCAGCAGAATGCCCAGGTCATTCTGAAGCGGAATCTTTTCGGCAGTGCGCCGGAAGAGCCCGAGCCTCCGGCGGCTGAGAGCGCTGTCGCCCTCGATGATCTGCAGGCGACGTCCCTCGCCCTCGTGCTGCTGGGCACGACGGTAAGCGACGGGATCGGCGACGTGGCGATAATACTCAACAAAAATGACAAGAAACAGGATATTTACCGGGTGGGTGACTCGGTGGCGGAGGCGGAGATCAAGCAGATCCTCCGCGGCAAGGTCGTCCTGAATGTCGGCGGCAACGACGAGATCCTGGATATGCTGGAAGCGGCTAACTACGCCGGCAGGGTGCCCGTTTCGGCATCCTCGACCAGGAGGTTCCCGCAGACGATCAGCCCGCCGCAGCAGGCCTTTTCCGCTGAAGTGGAACAGGAGAATACCCGCGTGATCGTCCCGGCACCACCCGCCAACAACGACATCGAAGCAACTGATGGCCAGGATCCCGGGACCGCGGGAGAACAGGTCGAGCCTGTCGGGGAGGCCGATGGCCAGGCGGATTCCATGCAGGAAGAGGTTCCTCAACCCGGTGAAGAACCGTCCGGCCAGCCGAGGGCGGCCCGGACGCAACGTAAATTTTCCCTCCCCCTGCCGAAACCGGCAGCAGAATGAGAGTGGAGTGACATGAAAAGAATGACAGTTCCTGCCTTGCTCGTCCTGATCGGCATCTTCGGATTTTCCGTCGCGCAGCCGATCCTGGCGGCCGAAACGCCACCTGCCTCCGAGACTGCCGGCGAGAGGTATATCACCATTGATTTCGAGAATGTCGATATCCGGGTGTTTATCAAATATATCAGCGAATTGACCGGCAAGAACTTCATCATCGACAAGACCGTGCAGGGGAATGTCACCATCGTTTCGCCGACCCGGATTTCCGAGAGCGATGCATACCGCGTCTTCGAATCCGTCCTGGAAGTCAACGGTTTCACGACAGTCAAGGCCGGAGCGGTGACCAAGATCCTGCCGTCTTCGGAGGCGCGATCCAAGAATGTCGATACCGTGATCGGAGAGTCCGCGGAACCGGAAGACCGGATGGTGACCCAGCTCATCCCCCTGAAATACAGTTCTCCGGAGGAAGTGAAGAAGATCCTGACGCCCCTGGTGTCGAAAACCTCGGTGATCGTCGCCCACACTGATTCCGGGATGCTGATCCTCACCGACACCCTCGCCAATATCCAGCGTCTGCTGGCCATCATCGAGGCAATCGATGTCGAGTATTTTCAGGAAGACATCGCGGTGATCCCGCTGGAGCACGCGTCGGCGGCCTCCGTGACCAAGGTCATTACCGGCATCTATCAGCAGGGTGGGGCGAGAAAGGATGCCCAGCAGGCGAGCCCGGTGAAGGTGGTCCCGTATGAGCGGATCAACGCCCTGGTCGTCGTTGCCTCGACAGCCGACATCGAGCGGGTGAAGAGCGTCGTGGCGATGCTGGACAAGGAGGCGGAGCGGGGGGAGGGCAATATTCATGTCTATCCGCTGCAGAATGCCACCGCCGCCGAACTGATCAAGGTCCTGACCGATCTGCCGGAGAAGCAGGAGGGCGGCGGCGAAAGCGCCGCCAAGGCGCCGGCCATCTCGAAGGATGTCAAGATTTCCGCGGACATTGAAACCAACTCGCTGGTGATCACCGCGCCCAAAGAGGAATACCTGGTGCTGGAGGATGTCATCAGAAAGCTCGATATCCCCCGGCGCATGGTCTATCTGGAGGCGCTGATCCTGGAGGTCGACACCGACAAGACGTTCAACGTCGGCGTGCAATGGATCGGCGGCGGCGTCTTCGACGACGGCACCGGCCAGCTGGTCACCGGCTTCAGCGGCAATACGGACCCGCCCTACAACCTGATCGGCGGCATCGACGGCACCGATCCGTCACTCCCCAACGGCTTCTCGCTCGGCGTCCTCAAGCAGGGCATCCAGATCGGCGGGGTCACCTTCCCCAATATCGCCGCCGTCCTGAACGCCTATAAAAGCGACGGCTCCATCAACATCATCTCGACCCCGCAGATCCTGACGACCGACAACAAGAAGGCGGAGATCAGCGTCGGCGAGAACGTACCGTACATCACCAGCCAGAACACCACCGCCGCCAACCAGGATTACACCCAGTACGAATACAAGGACGTCTCGACCAAACTGACCATCACCCCGCACATCAACCAGGCCGACACCCTGCGCCTCGAGATCCAGACCGAGGTCATCAAGATCAAGGGAGGCGACCAGGCGGACCAGTTCCGTCCGACCACCTTCAAGAGAACGGCCGACACCACCGTCATCCTCAACGACACCGACACGGTGGTGATCGGCGGGATCATCGGCCAGGATCTGGGCGAGAGCGTCTACGGCATCCCGCTGCTCAGCGACATCCCGCTGCTGGGCCACCTCTTCAAGACAACGTCGGAGACAAATGTCAGGACGAACATGTTCATCTTCATCACCCCGCATATCATCCGCAACCCTGCCGACCTGTCGGCGGTGACCCTGAGAAAGGAAGATGAGATGTCCCCGGAAGGGAAGCAACTGATCGAGAAGAGTCGCCAGGTCATCAATCCTGCCCACTCGATGTCCCTCAACGACCAGGGATTCGAGAAAATGCAGAAGAACAACTACCCGCAGGCGAAGGAATACTTCCTCAAGGCCCTGGAGAACGATCCGGGCAACCCGTTCGCCATGCTCAACCTGGGGGTCGTCTATGAAAGGGAGGGGAATACCGCCGAAGCGATCCGCATGTACCAGGCGGTGATCGCAACCGGCACCGCGAAGGTGGCGGTGATTGCTTCCGACGCCGGGCACAACGGCAAGCCGCTATTGCAGATTGCGCGGGAAAACATCGAGAAGCTGCTAGAAGGCAGCAAATCGAGGCAGTGAACAATGGAGTCGCAACGGTAACCGGGCGCGCGATGGAGAGCATGCACAACCATAAAAAACTGGGGAATATCCTTCTCCGGACCGGGAAGGTTTCCGACGGCGTTCTCCGGGAAACCCTGGCGCTGAAGCAGGAAGCCGGCGGTCGTCTGGGGGAGATGCTGCTCCAGCAGAAATCCATCGATGAACTGGATCTGCTGGAGGCATTGGCCGAACAATTCGGCATGGACGTGGCTCCGCAGCTGCCCGCCGAAATCCGTTCGGATTTCACAGACCGGCTGAGCATCAGCTTTCTCCGGAAAAACCGGATCGTTCCCATCGACGAGGGAACGCGGAAATACGTAGCCGTCAACGATCCCTGCGCATTCCATGCCCTGGATGATATCAGGCGGATTCTCGGCTGGGAGGACGTTCCGGCAGTGCTGGCCCCGGCGTACGCGATCCACAACGCGATCAATTATGCCTACGATATGAGCCAGGTCAGCACCGAGGAGGTGATGCAGGATATCAGCGAAGAGGATCCGGAAAGCCTGTTCTCTGCCATCGAGGAGGTGGGAGACCTCCTCGACGATACGAGCGATTCGCCTGTCGTCAAGCTGGTCAATCATATGTTCGCCCAGGCCGTTCGCAACAACGCTTCGGACATCCATATCGAGCCGTACCAGAACGTGCTGAAGATCCGGCAGCGTATCGACGGCATCCTCTATGACATGTTCAGTCCGCCGAAGCACGTGCATTCGGCCCTGGTATCGAGGATCAAGATCCTCGCCAGGCTGAAGATCGATGTCAAGATGCTGCCGCAGGACGGCCGGATCGAATTGAAGAGCGGCAACAGGGAGGTGGACGTGCGGGTGTCGACGCTGCCCACTTCGGCCGGAGAGAGGGTGGTCATGCGCTTGCTCGACAAATCCTCGGTCCTGCTTTCCCTCAGCGAACTGGGAATGCCCCCCGACCGCCTGGAACCGTTCAGCCGGGAGATCGAGGCCGCCCACGGCATCATCCTGGTCACGGGCCCCACCGGTTCCGGGAAGACCACGACCCTTTACGCGGCGTTGACCAAGATCCACAAGACCGACATCAACATCATCACCATCGAGGACCCGGTCGAGTACAAGATCAGCGGCATCGGCCAGGTGCAGGTGAATCCCCAGATCGACCTGACCTTCGCCTCGGGTCTGCGGTCGATCGTCCGGCAGGACCCCGACGTTATCCTGATCGGCGAGATCCGGGATCTCGAAACCGCTGAGATCGCCATCCAGTCGGCCCTTACCGGCCACCTTGTCTTTTCCACGCTGCACACCAACGACTCGGCCAGTGCGATAACCCGGCTGGTGGACATGGGGATCGAACCGTTCCTGCTGTCGTCGTCCATCAACGCGATACTGGCCCAGCGACTGATCAGGATGATCTGTCCCGACTGCCGCGAACAGTATGAACCGGAGCCGGAAGAACTCCTCAAGATCGGCGCCGAGGTCTCGTCCTTCTACCAGGGCAAGGCCGTTTTCCGGGGGAAGGGCTGCAGCAAGTGCCACCACACCGGCTACAAGGGCAGGTGCGGCATCTTTGAGCTGCTCCTGATGAGCCCGACGATGAAGAGTCTGGTGCTGAAGACCGCCGATGCCAACATCCTCAGGGAGCAGGCGGTGTCGGAAGGCATGATCACCCTGCGGCATGACGGCGCGATGAAGGTGCTCCAGGGAATCACCACGATCGAGGAAGTGTACAGGGTCTCCCATGAGTGATCGTCTCCCTGCCCCCATGTGTCAGCAGTAGCAATGCAACTTCCCTCGCCCCGGAATTGTGTTTCCCGCCGGAACAATCCTGATGACCCGCGGAAGGGAGGCGGGAGCGATGACAGCACACGGGATTTCCCGGGGAGAGAGGGGTGGCGATGGCAGTGATGTCTCCCGGCAGAGCCGGCAAGCATTTCTCATATGTCCCAGTCCTGTTCCTGGTCGCGGCATGCATCCTCTTCTGCCGGCCCGGCCCTGCGGATGCTGCACTGCCGCCGGAAACGGGCCTGGGCGTCTATGGCGTGAAGAGCGCCGGTCTCGAACAGGCGGTCCGCACCCTGCGTAAGGCTCATGTCGGGGACGTCTTCGCCCCTCCCCATCGCGAGACCATTGCACGCCTGAAACAGGAGGGATTCCGGGTATTCCTGACCCTCAACGCCTTCGGCGGGACGGCTGGCTGGCAGGAATTTCCGGATGCGGTGCCGGTGACGGCCTCGGGTGCGCCGGTGTCGCCGAAGATCGGGGGCGTCTGTCCGACCCATTTCCCCTGGCGCCGGCAGCGGCTGGCGTTGCTCGCCTCATGGCTGCAGCAGTTCGGTGCCGGCGAACACGGCGGCATCGACGGCATCTGGCTGGATTTCATCCGGTATCCCGGGCGCTGGGAGAGCAGCCATCCCGAGATCCCCGACACCTGCTATTGCCCGCGGTGCCTGGAACTGTTCCAGGTTGAGAAGGGCGTCGACATCCCCGATGGTCTGACGGCTGCCGCGGCGGCTGCCTGGATCCGCACCCATGCC
>WBUQ01000155.1 GCA_008933635.1 Desulfobulbaceae bacterium
CTCCTATGGTGGCTGCGGCATCCCCTATTTCGTCGGCGGCGATATCAACGATGTCGAGGAACTCTATTCAACAACCTCCCATGCGATCCGCGATACGGCCTTCTTCGAGAATTGCAAGGGGGTTCGGGTCCTGACCCGGGTCGAGGCCCGCCAGATCAGACGCAAAGAGAAACAGGTCCTGATCTGCCATCTCGACAGCGGCAGGGAAGAGCTCCTCGACTACGACAAACTGGTGCTGGCCACCGGCGCCCAGGCCATGCGCCCGCCCTTTCCCGGGGCAGATCTGCCGCTGGTCTTCACCGTCTCCAACCTCCATGACGCCGAAGCGATCAAGGGGTTGATGACCCAGGGCAAGGTCGGCCGGGCAGCGATCGTCGGAGCCGGGGCCATCGGGCTCGAGCTGGCCGAGGCGATGACCGACCTCTGGGGCATCCAGACGACGCTGATCGAGATGGAGGACCAGGTTTTGCCGTCGCTGCTGGGCCGGTGCATCGCCCGGGTTCTCGAGAAGGAGCTGGAGGGACGCGGCGTCGAAATGCTGCTGGAATCGCGGGTGCATGAGATCAGGGAGAACGGCGGGAATGGCGGGCTGCGGGTGATCACCTCGAAGAAGACGCTGGACGTGGATATCGTCATCCTCGCAGCCGGGGTCAGGCCCAACACCGCCCTGGCCAGCGAGGCCGGAATCTCGGTGGGACGGAGCGGCGGCGTGGTTGTCGACCGCCGGCTCCGCACCAGCGACCCGGATATCTACGCCGGGGGCGACTGCATCGAGCTGCGCAACCTGGTCAGCGGCGAGAACACGCTGATGGCCCTCGGTTCACTGGCCAACCGGCAGGGGAGGGTGATCGCCACCAACATCCATGGCGGCCAGAGCCACTTCAAGGGGACGGTCGGCACCTTCTGCATCAAGGTCTTCTCCTTCGGGGCCGGCAAGGCCGGGCTCACCTACCGCCAGGCCAGGGAGACCGGCTACGATCCGGTCTACGCCGTCGTTTCCCAGGCCGATCACGCCCATTTCTATCCCAATTCCGAAATCCTTTTCATCCAGCTGATCGCCGACCGCCGCTCCCGCAAGATCCTCGGCATCGAGGTGGCCGGCCGCAACGGCGAGGCCGTCAAGGCACGGGTCGATACGATCGCGGTGCTGCTACAGCACGGGATCGACGTCGACGAGGTCTGCAGCCTCGAGACCAGCTATGCCCCGCCCTTCGCCTCGGCGATGGATGTGATCAACAATGCCGGCAACGTCCTCGACAATATCCTCGCCGGCGCGAACAATCCTGTTGATGCCGGCGATTTCCTCAACATCTTCGCCAGCACCGGGGCCAGGGTCATCGACATCCGCGGCGCGCGGGAGGCGGCGCCGTTCATTGCCAGGTACGGGGATCGCTGGCTGAACCTGCCGCAGGATCAGCTGCGGCGGCGCTGGCAGGAAATCCCGCTGGACGAGACCTTCTACCTGCTCTGCGACACCGGTCCGCGTTCCTACGAGGCCCAGGTCTTCCTGCGCTCGCGCGGGCTCGGCAACACCCGCAACATCCAGGGCGGCTTTGCGATGATCCGGGCGATCGACCCCGGATTCATCTGAAGTTGCAGGGAGGGAGGGCGATTTTACCGTGTGATAAGAGATCACTGCCCCTCTCCAATACCTCTGCTGCCGGCTTTCACATTTCCCGGAGATTGTAGTAAGCTGTTCAAAGAGGGCTGTTCAGCTGCCGACACATCCTGAGAGACCGCGGGGGAGGGTGAGTATGGGAAATATGAAGGCAAATCCGTTCGACCGGAACAAACTTGCAGGCGACATCCTCAATGAATGGCAGACCTTGCTGAATGTTGCGGCAGAGATTCTTGATGTGCCGGCGGGATTGATCACCCGCCTCGATGGCAATGAGATTGAGATACTCCTTTCAAGTGAGTCCGCAGGGAACCCCTATATGGCCGAGTATGTCACGCATTATCCCGATTCCGGATGGTACTGCGAACGCACGCTGAAGAGCAGGGGACTCAACGTGATCCCGAATGCGCTTCTTGATCCCGACTGGAAGGACAACCCTGCGGCGGTCGGTTTGCATATGATCTCCTATATAGGGCTGCCCATCGAACGACCCGATGGCGGCGAATTCGGGACGGTCTGCTTCCTCGATAACAAGGAAAACGCCCATAATGACCTCCATGTCAAGCTGCTCCATCAGATCAAGAGGATGATCGAATTATCCCTTCGCATTGTTTTCGATAAGGAGGAGATAGAGCGCCGGGATCATCTGTTTGACGATCTGAGCAAGATTTATCCGATCTGCAGCTATTGCAAGAAAATCCGCGAAGCATCCGGCGACTGGGTGGCGGTGGAGAATTACCTCAGGGATGTTACCGGCGCCCTGCCCTCCCACGGGGTCTGCCCGCAGTGCTTTGAAATGGAGATGAAGAAGCTGTGAAAAAGATCCAGGCCCCGAGTATTCTATAAAATATTCAGGGCCTAGATCTCCTATTACTCACGCCGCCGCCTTGACCTTGCCGTTACCCCCGTTACCGTTGCCGTTGCCCCATTTGCGGCGGGGCGGCGGGGCGATATCCTTGCGTGTGAAGGAGCAGGCCCGGTAGCCGAGGGTTTCCTCGAGCTTATCGGTCAGTTCGCGGCAGGGCCTGACCGTCGTGTCCTTCGCCACTTCGATGTCGACCTCGCCCTTGCGGGCGAAATGCAGGGTCAGGACCACCGGGCAGGGGCCGTGGAACTGGAGCAGGACCTTCTTCACCGCCTCGAGTTTCTGCCGGCTGATCCTTTCCGGCTCCAGGCGCACCCGCATCGTTGCGGTGTATTTCTCCCGGGCCGCGGGCAGGGTGTCGATGGCGTCGGCGATGATTTTGACCCCCCGTTCCTCTTTCTGGATCGTCCCCTGGATGATGACCGGGTCGAAGGTCTCCAGGATCTCGGCGCAGCGCCCGTAGGTCTCCGGGAAGACGACGACCTCGACGGTCTCGAAGACGTCCTCGACGGTCAGGAAGGCCATCGGGTCGCCCTTTTTGCTCTTGTGGCGCTTGAAGGTGCGGATCAGGCCGCCGATCCTGACCGACTGGCCGTCGACCATTTCGGCGAGGCCGTGGATGTCGCTGTCGACGACGGTCCCGATCTCGGCCAGCGAGTCGTCCAGGGGATGGCCGGTGATGTAGAAGCCGACCGTCTCCTTTTCGAAGGTCAGCCGTTTCTGTTCGTTCCACTCCGGGATATCCGGCAGCATGAGCTCGTTGATCTCGCGGCTGTCGGCAGCTGCCGCCGCGGGGCCGCCGAACAGAGAGAGCTGGCCGCTCTGCTGGTCGCGCTGCACGGCCTTGGCCTGCTCCAGCGCCTTGTCGAGGACCGCCATCAGCTGGGCGCGGCGGTGGCCCAGCGAGTCGAAGGAGCCGGACTTGATCAGGCTCTCGATCACCCGCGAGTTGACCCGGCGGTCGACCCGGTTGCAGAAGTTGGAGAGCGAGGTGTAGCGGCCGTTGTTCTCCCGCTCCTCGATGATCGATTCCAGCGCCGACTCGCCGACGTTCTTGACCGCCGCCAGGCCGAAGCGGATGCGGTCGTTGATGACCGTGAAGCCGATGCCGCTCTCGTTGATGTCCGGCGGCAGGACCTCGATGTCGTGCTCCTTACAGTCCTTGATGTAGAGCACCACCTTGTCGGTGTTGGCCATATCGCAGGAGAGCAGGGCCGCCATGAACTGGGCGGGGTAATGGGCCTTGAGGTAGGCGGTCTGGTAGAGGATCAGCGCGTAGGCTGCCGAATGCGACTTGTTGAAACCGTATCCGGCGAACTTCGCCATCAGGTCGAAGACGTAGGCGGCCTTGTCCTCGGGTATTTTGTTGACGCGGGCTCCGGCCATGAACTTGGTCTTTTCCGCCTCCATGACCTCGGGGATCTTCTTGCCCATCGCCCGGCGCAGGGTATCGGCATCACCCAGGGTGTAGCTCGCCAGGATATTGGCTATCTGCATGACCTGTTCCTGGTAGACGATGACGCCGTAGGTCTCCTCCAGCACCGATTTCAGCTGGGGCAGAGGGTAGTGGGCGGTGGCCCGGCCGTGCTTGGTCTCGACAAAGTCGTTGACCATGCCGGAGTCGAGCGGGCCCGGCCGGTAGAGGGCGACCAGGGCGATCAGGTCGGTGAACTGGGTCGGGGCCATCTTGACCAGCAACTCGCGCATGCCGGAGCTTTCCAGCTGGAAGATGCCGAGGGTGTCGCCGGCGCAGAGCAGGTCGTAGGTCTTGGTGTCGTCCATCGGCAGAGTCTCGATGTCGAGATCCTTGCCGATATCGGCCTTGATGTGCTTTAAGGCCTTGTCGATGACGGTCAGGGTCTTCAGGCCGAGAAAGTCGAACTTGATCAGTCCGGTCATCTCGGTATGCTTCATGTCGTACTGGGTCAGGGTCTCATTGTTGGTGCCGCGGCAGACCGGCAGGTAGTGGACCATCGGCCCTGGCGAGACGACGACGCCGGCGGCATGGGTCGAGGTGTGGCGGGCCAAGCCCTCCAGGGTCATCGAGATGTTCAGCAGCTCCCGGACCTGGGGGTCGGCGGCGGCCATCTCGCGCAGCTTCGGCTCCTCCTCCATCGCCTTCTTGATCGTCATCTTCAGCTGTTCGGGGACCAGCTTGGCGATCCGGTCGACCTCGGCCAGCGGGACGTCCAGGGCCCGGCCGACGTCGCGGATGACGCCGCGGGCCTTCATCGTGCCGTAGGTGACGATCTGGGCGACGTGGGAATCGCCGCCGTACTTGTCGCGGACGTAGTCGATGACCTCGCCGCGCCGGTCCTGGCAGAAGTCGACGTCGAAGTCGGGCATCGACTTGCGCTCGATGTTGAGGAAGCGCTCGAACAGCAGGCCGTAGGGGATCGGGTCGATGTTGGTGATCCGCATGCAGTAGGCGGCCAGACTTCCCGCGCCGGAACCGCGGCCGGGACCGACCGGGATGCCGTGATCCTTGGCCCAGTTGATGAAGTCCGCGACGATCAGGAAATAACCGGGAAAGCCCATCGTGGTGATGACGTCGATCTCGTATTCGAGCCGCTCGCTGTAGCGCTTCTCCACCTCCTTGCTGTACGTCCCCATCCTGCGCATGGTTTCGAAGCGGTCCTTGAGGCCGTCACGGCAGATGCGGGCGAACAGGGTCTCGATGGTCTCGCCTTCCGGCACGGGGAAGTTGGGGAAATGGTACTCGCCGAAGGCGATCTCGAGGTTGCAGCGCGAGGCCACCTCGAGGGTGTTGGCGATCGACTCGGGGCAGTAGGCGAAGCTCTTCTTCATTGTCTCCGGCGACTTGAAATAGAGCTCGTCGGTGGAGAAGCGGAATCGTTTCGGGTCGTTGATCGTCTTGTTGGTCTGGATGCAGAGCAGGACCTCATGGGCGTAGGCCTCGTCGCGGTTGAGGTAGTGGCAGTCGTTGGTGGCCACCACCTTGATGCCGAGCTCTTTGCCCATGGCGATCAGACCGTCGTTGACGATCTGCTGCTCGGACATGCCGTTTTCCTGGATCTCGAAGTAGTAGCGGTCGCCGAAGATCTCTTTGAACTCGAGGGCCTTTTTCCGCGCCCGGTCCATGTCCTTCTGCAGGATCAGCCAGGGCACCCAGCCGTGCAGACAGGCGGACATCGCGATAAGGCCGCCGCTGTACTGCCGGAGCACTTCCATGTCGATCCGCGGCTTGTAGTAGAACCCCTCGAACTGGGCTATAGAGGCCAGCTTCATCAGATTCTGGTACCCCTCGATGTTCATCGCCAGCAGAATCAGGTGGAGGGCGGTGGTGCCGTCGACAGCCTTCTTCTCCCGGCGGTCGACCGGGGCGATGTAGAACTCGCAGCCGATGATCGGCTTGATACCGGCCTTTTTCGCCTTGCTGTAGAACTCCAGGGCCCCGAACATCGCCCCGTGGTCGGTGATGGCGACGCTGTCCATCTCGTACTCTTTGCACTTGGCCAGCAGATCGGAGACCCGGATAGCGCCGTCGAGCAGGCTGTGCTGGGTATGGACGTGCAGATGGACGAAACCGGCGCTCATTTTCCGCCTCCCAGTCCAATAACCCCTTCCAGGTGGGCCCCCTGCAGGATGACGCCTTCCGTCATCGCCCCGGTGAGGTTGGCCTTGATCAGGTTGGCCCCGGTGAGATCGGCCTCGCTCATGTTGCAGTTGGCGAGATTGGCCCCCGGCAGGTTGGTGTTGACCAGGATCGCTCCGGCGAGGTTGGCGCCGGCCAGGTTGGCCCGGCGCAGGTTGGCGCCGCTGAGGTCGGCCCCGGCGAGGTTGGCGCCGGCGAGGTTGGCGGTGATCAGATCGACCCCCTTGAGGTCGGCGCCGGCCAGGTTGCAATTCGGGCAGTTCTTGGCCATGGTTGCCAGGGTATGGCGGATCTCCTCGGGCGGCGGGGGCGGCGCGGGGATGACCCTGGTTGCGGTTGCCGCTTTCGGCGGAGTCGTCGGGGTCGACTGGCTGCTGTCAGCCGTAGACTGGCCGGCGGCCATCTGCTCCCGGAGGTAGGTCTTGTCCTTCTTCCTGGCGGCCGTGGCCAGCTTTTCCGTGTCGCCTTTGCCGGCGGTGGCCGAATAGGCCCGGGCACCGTTGGTGGTGAACAGGACGTAGCTGTCTGAGCCTTCTTCGACCATGCTGAAGCAGCGCTCGTCGCCGTAGTACCAGACATTGAACTTCATGCAGAGCTGCTTGTCGCTGTTGATGTCCCATTTGCCGGTGTCCCGGCTTCCCTGTCGGCTTTTTGCGGACATCCGGCCGTCATCGAGGAAATGCACCCAGGAGCTGAAATCGATGGCTTCGAGATAGAGGGTGTTGCCGGATACCGCCTGGAAAATCTGGTCGGCGTCGAGTTGCGACCTGCCTTCCTGCAGCAACCTGTTCTGGGTGCTGGGGGCGCAGCCGGACAGCAGAGCAATGGTGGTCAGCAGGCAGATGCCGGACAGTCGTGAGAACATGGGGCCCTCCCGGGAAAAGGATGAGTGTTCGATCGCGAATCGTCAGATTGACAGCGAACCGGCAGCGTGTCCGGGCCGCAGGATACCCCTGAGGATCGTTTCGCCGAGGCATGTCGTCAAGTATACAATGATAACCACCAAGACAAAAACAAATAGATTGGCGATCGGACAATCAATAAAAAGTCCTGTGAAAATATTGGCTTGATTGATCATGATATGGCCGGCGGGGAAGATCGGACAGGTTGTCCGGGTGGGCGCGGAGACGGTACGAGTCTAGCCTGGGTGGCGGATCTTCACGATGGGGGCCGCCGGACGGCTCGTGCTGCCCGCGAGCCGCTTCGGCGAAAAGGCGCAGTGGCCGGTGCGCGGTCCCACCTGCGGGTGGTTGCGGCAGGTATCCGGGCGCTGCTGGTAGATGGTGCACAGGCGCGTGCCGGGATCGAGGAAGCGGCAGTCGCCGCTGGCCATCCGGGCCAGGGTGAAGATCCCCGTCCGGCAGTGGAAGTGGTCAATCACCCCCTGTTTCGTCAGGCGCCGGGCCACCGGCCTGAGATCGCCTTCCAGTTCGCAGGCGGCCATCAGCCCCATGCGGACGAGATCGCCTGCCGCAACCTCGACCGGCAGGCGGCAGCAGGCGGCGCTGCAGTCCAGGCACATCCTGCGGCTGTGCCTGATCCAGGTCGCCGGGTCGTCAAGCCGGGTCACCGGCCCTGCTGTTCGTTGCGGTTTCCGCATCCTGAAAAATCCCGTGTGTGCATGAGTGGATGGCGGACATGGCCGCCAGCTTTTTCAGAACCGGGTTCATTAGCATATCGGAGCGGTTTTCGCCAGAATTTCCTGACGCGACGCAATGCCTTGGCACTACATTTCGGCTTGGCCGTAGACAGAGTGGTATTTCTCGAGGAAGACCGCAGGAATGCGGGCAACCTTGCGGGTTGCGTAATCGAAGGCGAGGAGCAGGGTCGAACCGGACAGCACGACCTTGCCGTCGGTTTTGCGCTTGACCTCGTACTGCATCGGCAGGCGGCGGCCATCGCACTCCGACACCCAGACCCGGGTCTCGAGCACGTCGTGGACGAAGACCTCCTTGAGGAAGTGGACGGTGGCCTCGACGATGACCACACCCTTGCCGTCGCCGATATCGCCTTCCGAGAAGCCGAGACTCTGCAGGAAACGGTATCTGGCGTCGTGGAAGATCAGGAGCGATCGCTCGTTGCCGAGATGGCCGCCGTAGTTGATGTCGCCGATGGTGACCACGTATTCCGATGAGAATGCCTTCTCCATGGATTCCTCCCTGAAAGCAGTTGCTTGAAGTTTGCTGCGGGATGTTTGATTCCCGGCAATTTTCTTTGCAGTTGTACCGCCTGGGG
>WBUQ01000238.1 GCA_008933635.1 Desulfobulbaceae bacterium
CGCGGCCAAGTGCATCACCTTGTTGGCCTGTTTGATTCCTATCGTGTTGATCTTTCTCAGTCCCATAAACTGGGACAGTGTTCCCCAAACCGGTTCGACCGTCGATTGTCGCTTGCTTTTCATCTGACGGCCAAACCGGCTCCTCACCCGCTCATTGTTCCGCTCGTACTGTTCAACCCAGATCGTGATCCTGATGCGCTTTTCGTAGCTCTTGCCCATGCATTGTGTCTTGATCGGGCAGTTTTTACAGTCGTTTCTTTTGGTCAGGTAATGGTCCTGCATAACGTTTTTTTCCAGTTTGCGCCCGCGGAATGTTGCCTTCTTACCTTCAGGACAAAGCCAGTAATTTTCGTCTTTGACAAACGTAAAGCCTTCGGGGCCGCCCTTGTATGTGCCATGGGGCGGGATGTAGCTTACCAGTCCGTGCCGTTCCAGGAAATCGTAGTTCTCGCCACTGCTGTACCCTGCATCGGCCAGCACGTTGCGCCATAGCAAGCCCTGTTTCTGAAGCCGTGATTTTAACCGCAGTGTCACTTCCTGGAGGTTCTGGTTGTCTTTCAGGTCGGCGTGATAGGCCTGTACATCGGTAATCACGTGGTGGGCCGTATCTACGCTGATGTTTCCGTGGTAGTTCAGCTTGCGCGCCTTGCCCGGCTTTACGCTGATGCGCGCATCCGGGTCGGTGGGGCTGTAATGCGTTTTGTTGCTCGTGTACCTCGACTCTTTACTGCCGGCTCCCGGGCGGGAATCCTGGTCTTTGGCCCATTTCTTGGTCCGCGATTCGATGCCCTGTAACTCGTCTTTAGCGGCAGTGATGGTTTGCTGTTCTTTGCCCGCTTTATTGGTTTTCGCTTTCCGACTGTTGTAGGCAGTCTTATCCTTCGCACTGAGCTTACGAACACGGCGGATGTGTTCCTCAAGCTCTTCTGCCGGTACTTTCAGTTCCAGGCTGTCCATGCTCGCATTGGCTTTGACCGGCGCTGAATCAATGGCCTGTGTGTGACCGGAAACCATACCCTTCTCGATGCACATGCCCAGTATCCGGCTAAAAACCTGTTCAAATACCGTCTCCGGGAACAACTGGCGCGTGCGGCTTACCGTGCTGTGCCACGGCAACTCCTCGTCGATGTCGAAGCCAAGGAAATAAAGGATGTCCAGGCGCATCGAACAATGCTCAATTAACTGGCGGTCGCTGGTGATGTTCTCCAGGTAACCGACCAGGCACACCTTAAAGAATACCACCGGGTCGAGGCTCTTTTGACCGCATCGCCCGTAATACATCCTGGTAATAGGATATAAAAACGATAAATCCAGTGTGTCGTGGAGCCTGCGGTAAAAACTACTCTCCGGAACACGCCTTGATAACTGGAAACTGGAGAAAAGCTTCTCCTGGTAAATCTTATGCCCCTGCATTTTTTTATTTCAAGATACTCATTACACAGCTATTAACATCCAAAATATCATTATATTTACTAACATTTAACGGTGAATTGCGCAACAGGCACATCAGCTACCCGGCAAGCTCGGCGTCGGTGGTTTTCGGTCGGCGGCTCTCCGCTCGATTTCCTTGTCCTGCTGACAGGAAATCGCCCGCAGTCCGCCCCTGCGTGTAGCTTCCTACGTCAGACTGTGCAAAAAC
>WBUQ01000239.1 GCA_008933635.1 Desulfobulbaceae bacterium
AGGGGTCAAGGACCGCGACGTGCCCTGGCAGCACGCAGCCGAACTGCTGTCGCTCCTGGCGCGCGAGGATGTGGTGTTCACCCTGATCAAGGACGGCGATCACCGCCTGTCGCGCCCGGAAGACATCAATCGCCTGATCGCCGCGGTCGCCGAATTTCACTAGATGTGAGCATGATCCCGAAATGCGTGAAGCGGTTTTCGGAAAAGATCATGCTCAAACAAGGAGCTAACGCGAGATGACGATGCGAGGAAAAGTCATCCCGCTTTGGTCTGTCACCGGATGCGTTGCGCCGCGGCGGCGTCTCGGCTAGGCCAGAGAGCGGGTTCAGGAGGGATCGGCAGCCATGGCCTATGAAAATATCCTTGTCGAAACGCGCGGACGCGTCGGCGTGATCCGGCTCAATCGTCCGGCGGCAATGAATGCGCTGAGCAGCGCGCTTGTTCGTGAACTCGCAGCGGCGATCGATTTGTTTGAGGCGGATCCGGCGATCGGGTGCCTGATCGTCACCGGCTCGGACAAGGCGTTCGCGGCCGGCGCCGACATCAAGGAGATGTCCGGGAAATCCTTCATGGACGTCTTCGTGGCCAACTTTGCCGCCGATTGGGATCGCGCGGCGCGCGCACGCAAACCCGTGATCGCGGCGGTCGCGGGCTTTGCGCTCGGTGGCGGGTGCGAGCTTGCGATGCAGTGCGATATCATTCTGGCCGCGGACAATGCGAAGTTCGGCCAACCCGAAATCAAGCTCGGCGTCATCCCGGGCATCGGCGGCACGCAGCGGCTGACGCGCGTCATCGGCAAGGCCAAAGCGATGGACCTCTGCCTGACCGGGCGCCTGATGGATGCGCAGGAAGCCGAACGCGCGGGTCTCGTCGCGCGCATCGTGCCGCTGGCTTCGCTTATGGATGAAGCCATGAAGATGGCGGAGCTGATCGCGTCGATGCCGCTGCCGGCGACAATGATGGCCAAGGAAGCCGTCAATGTCGCGCTCGAGACCACGCTGGCCGAGGGCATTCGTTTCGAGCGGCGCGTCTTTCACTCGCTGTTCGCGACGGAAGACCAGAAGGAAGGCATGGCGGCGTTTGCCGGCAAGCGCGCGCCGAATTTCAAGAACAAGTAAAACGACCGGCTACTTCCGCACGCAGATCAAGCGGACGACCGATGCCCGTGCCGCCTCGACGCTGGCGCTTCCGATCGCGGGGGTGACCTTGTTCGTTTCCAGGAAACGGATGATGGCGGCGGCGGACGCCAGCGCCGCCTGCGGCGGGGCGGGTGGCCCCGCCGCCACCACCGGCTTGAGGACGGTGAGCCCGACGAACTGACCTTGCCCGTCGATGACGGCGGCGCCGGTGAAGCCGAGCGGGGGCGGCGGATCCAGCACGACGCGTCCGCCTTCAACGCCACGGATGCGGATGCTGGTGGCTGTTATCGCGCTCCCGCCGTTTTGGATTTGCGGATCGCCAATGCCGACTAGGGTGAGGTCGGCGCCGCGTGGCGGATTGGCGGATAAAGCGAGCGGCGAGAATTGCTGCCGACCGTGCACGCGAATCAAGGCCAGGTCCGCCGCCTTGTCCTCGGCAACGCGTTCGGCGTGACCGCGATCGGCGACGATGATGACGTGGCATCCGT
>WBUQ01000156.1 GCA_008933635.1 Desulfobulbaceae bacterium
AGTTAATAATACCGGCAGTAATTATTTTATCAGTAATCGGCTGCACTTCAAAAAACAATAATTTAAAAGTTATGAAAAAACAAAAATCTGACACCACAATTTCGGTTAACGATACTACACCAAAAGTAACAGGAATTGGTGGAATTTTCTTCTTCTCAGAAAATCCTGAAAAAGCAAAGGAATGGTATTCAAAAAATTTAGGGCTGGAAGTAAACCAATGGGGTTCAAGTTTTGAATTCAGAAATGCAAATCGACCGGGTGAGATTAATTATCTGCAATGGAGTCCGTTTAAAAAAGGCGATAAATATTTTGAACCTTCAAAAAAAGATTTCATGATAAACTATCGGGTTCAGAATATCGAAGCACTTATTGTAAAGTTAAAAGAAAACGGAGTTAAAGTTCTGGATAGTATTGAAACTTATGATTACGGAAAGTTTGTTCATATTATGGATGATGAAGGAAATAAAATTGAACTGTGGCAGCCAATTGACAGCGTCTTTACTGCAATGGGCGGAAAGACTACTAAATGATAAATGTATTGCCAGATATCCCGGCAGCTAAAGCCGGCTTCATAACAGGTAGTTTAACAATATAACAGAGAAGCAGCTTCGATTGAGCATTCTTTGTAAACTTGATCTTGGATTCTCTGCGTGTCATCATCATAAAAAATTTCTATCAGCCTCAAGCCGCCAGCTCTTTATTGGTCAATTGTAACGAACAACACAATCAGCAAAAAATAACAGGATATGAAATCAGGAATTATCTATTTTGTATTTACAATTTTTGTACTGACTTCGTGCAGCAGTAAAATATTAAATCAGAGAATAGTGTGGCACCAATATCAAGCGATAGTGTGACTTTTAATTACGGTTATTCCGATGTAAACGGATTGAAAATGTATTATGAGATTTACGGACAAGGCAAGCCTCTTGTTCTAATACACGGCGGGGGTTCAACTATTCAGACAAATTTTGGAAAAATCATTCCATTGCTTGCAAGAAACAGAAAAGTAATTGCTGTTGAATTAGAAGCACACGGACGGACGAATAGCCGAAATACTGATCTGACTTTTGAGCAGGATGCAGATGATGTTGCAGAGCTTCTTAAAAATTTAAACATTGGCAAAGCGGACTTTTTTGGTTTTAGCAATGGAGGAACAACTGCTCTGCAAATAGCCATTCGTCATCACGAAATAGTTAACAAAATAATTTTAGGTTCTGCACTTGCCAAAAGAAACGGAGTTCCTGATTGGTTTTGGGGTTTTATGGAAAACGCCCGTTTAGAAAACATGCCCGCACTGCTTAAAGCCGGATATAAAGAAGCTGCAGCAGATACAAATGGTTTGCAGTTAATGCACGATAAAGATGCTAAGAGAATGATTAATTTTAAAGACATTTCAGATGAACAAATTAAATCAATTAAAACACCCGCATTAATTATTATTGCCGATAAAGATATTATTACACCAGAGCACGCAATTGAAATGCACAGACTAATTGATAACTCCGAATTAGCAATAATTCCGGGTGAACACGGAGAATATATCGGAGAAATAACAACTATAAAACCAGACTTTAAAGAAAGCGACCTTATTGTAACAATTATTGAAAGGTTCCTTGATAAGAAATAAAAATATACAATGGACCGGAAACAGAGCATTGTCAAAATCAGAAATTCAAGATTTCACGTATTAAACTTTAATGATTATTATGTTTACACACTTTGATGAAAGCGAAAAATTAGTTCACTATCCAAAAGACAGAAGATTATTTATTCAGTTAAAGCCATTTGTCTTTGTTATTCTTGGTATTGTTTTTTTAGCGACGGTAGGCGTTGCCTGGATACAATATTTATTTTTTGGATTACCCGAAGATCCGTCACTGGCACTTTTAAATACTGCCGAAGCAAGCGTAAAAGGTTTTCCATTTTGGCTGATACTTTGTCATTGGATAAACTTTTTCTTTTTGGTAATACTGGTTAGAGCGGGACTTTCAATATTATATGACCATCCAAGACTATATTTTAACGAAGGATGCGAACCTGGTTCTGAATGGTTGAAGTTTACTCCGGTAAAAGTACCCAAGGACAAATTGTGGACTGCCAAAGATGATGCCCGGTATATAAACCCAGTTTTCGGTTTACCCGGATATCGCCACACTGTTGGTATTGCCCGGGGCTGGCATTTTATTCACGTGCCGTTTTTTGTATTGAACGGAATTGTTTTTGTTGTGCTGTTATTCCTTACAGATCAATGGTTAAGAATCATCCCGACTTCATGGCAAATTATACCAGATGCATGGAATGTATTTGTGCATTATGCAACATTCAATATGCCGATAGAACCAAATGGATTTTATCATTACAATGCTCTGCAGCAGCTTTCATATTTTGCTGTGATTTTTATTTTGGCACCGCTTGCGATGCTTAGCGGAATGGCGATGTCGCCTGCTATTGAAAACCGGTTTCACTGGCTGCCTAAATTATTCGGTAACAGACAGGGGGCAAGGTCTGTACATTTTTTAGTGATGCTGTCTTACACTTTCTTTTTTATCATACACGTTACAATGGTGATTATAACCGGTGTTGTCAGAAATATGAATCACATTACGCTTGGAACTGATAATCCATCAAATACAACCGGACTTTACATTGTAATCGGCATCATCTTATTTACAATTGCTTTTTCAGTATATGCTCATTGGGTTTCTTGGAACAGACCTCGCTGGGTACAAAAGACAGATGCTTTTATCAACGGTAATTTATGGCAAAACACAATCGACAAACTTAAACCATCGCCTTACTATAAGAAGGAAGATATCTCTCCATTTTTTTGGCCCAACGGAAAGCTTCCAACTTCTGAAACATGGAAAGAGCTGGCAAAGAATAAATTTAAAGATTACAAACTTAAGATTGGCGGATTAGTAGAAAATCCGGTTGAACTTTCTCTTGATGAATTGATGAAGCTTGGTAAAGAACAGAATATTACTATGCATCACTGCATTCAGGGCTGGACAGGCGTAGCTGAATGGGGCGGTTTGCCGATAAGAGCAATCGTTGATCTGGTTAAGCCACACCCATCTGTTACTACAGTTGTGTTTTACTCATTCGGAGAAGGATTATACGGAGGTGTTTATTATGATACTCATACTCTGGACAATTGCCTGAAGCCGGCATCAATACTTGCGTGGGAAATGAATTATGAACCGCTTACTGAAGTTTACGGCGCTCCGTTAAGGCTGCGAGTTGAAAATCAGTTAGGTTATAAAATGGTAAAGTGGATTGAACGAATTGAGTTTGTGGAATCTCATAAAACTGTTGGCAAAGGTTATGGAGGGAAAAATGAAGATGATGAGTATTTCGATTTGTTGGCTAGCTCATAATTATTTTATCATCAACTGACTTCGACTTCTGAACGATCGATTAAAATTAATTAGTAAAATCAAAGCAAAGACAGCCAACAGCTTCTCGTCTCTTTTCCCTTTCGATATAGCTCCGGAAAAGAAATTAAATTATGGTGATTAAATCCTTCGATCTGTTAAGAATGATTTATAAATGCAGCGGCTTGTAATACTTGCCAATTAGTTCAGCTCTTTTCATATTTGCAAGTGATTAGTTCAGAATTAAACCGGTTAACTTGTTGTTAAAGGTTATTACTAAACAAAAATAGTTTTCAAAGAAAGATGTACGCACACCCGGTTAATATCGGAACAAGTAATTGAGTAAAGAATTATGTTATAGCCAATGGTAGGACGACAGTTCAACAATGACCAGACAGACTAAAACTTAAACGAATTAACACAGACAAACCATTTTGACAAGTGAGCACAGACATAAAAACGATACAATAAACGGACAACGAGTAAGCCGACCTGCCTACTGGACGGGCATGCACTCATTGCCGACCCGGTGTTTTTTTATTTTTTTTCCATCCGCATTTATTAAAAATAATTTTAGCCCACCTGCAAGTGGCACATTTGGCTTTGCACGCCACACAACTTGTCCCGATACTTCGGGAAGCCGAACCTTCGCAAAACCCAAAGAGCCATTTTTTTTCCAACGCTTAGCATTTTAGGATTATGGTTACAATTGACAAGATAGATTTGACGAAGCTTAAACCATATGACGGCAAAACGACCAAATGTTTTGAACAATTGTGTTATCAAATAGCGTAAAAAGAATTTAGACATCTTGGAACACTCACACCAATAGATGGTAGTGGTGGTGATGGTGGAGTTGAATTTTATTTAAAACTTCATAATGGAGAAAAATGGGGTTGGCAATGCAAATTTTTTAGAGATACAGGACAGGTTAATGTAGGATCAAGAGATTCGGCAATAGAGGGTTCATTTGAAACAGCAATTCGAAATCATAATGATTTAACAAAATGGTTTCTTTGTTTAAAAACAGATTTAACAACAGATAGCTTATCAGGCAAGGGCAAGTTTAGCAAAGGAGAAAGAAATTGGTTTGATAATGAATATAATAAAGCGATTTCATCAATTCATTTGTAGTTATAGTAAAGCTTTGTTTTAAAAAATTCAGGCTGGATCAAAAACACTAATAGTATCTGTTAAGAAGCGCAGAAGGAATTTTATAAATCATCAAAAGGATTTTTAATTTTAGATAATTGAGATTGACTTATCTGTGTGTAGAGCAATGTTGTTTTAATATCCTTATGTCCTAAAATTTTCTGTATCAAAGAGATGTCCGTGCCCTGTTCAAGAAGATGAGTTGCATAAGAATGTCTTAACGAGTGAACGGTTATATTTTTTTTAATTTTACATTTACTCAATGCACTTTTAAGAATTGCCTGAATGCTGCGGGCAGAATAGAAATTTTCAAACTGCCCTTCAAACAAAAAATCTTTTGGTTTATACTCCTTATAATATTCTCTTAACAACAAAAGCATTTTATTTGAAAGCGGCACATAGCGGTCTTTATTTCCTTTTGATTGGTTAATTTTTAAAAGCATCCGATTGGAATCGATGTCCTTAACTTTAATGTGAACACATTCGCTTATACGCAAGCCGCAGGAATAAATAAGCGAGATTATAGTTTTATGTTTAAGATTTTCAATAGAGCCGATTAGTTTTTGTATCTCTTCTATGCTTAACACATCAGGAAGCTTTCTTACTTTTCTGTAACCCTTTAAAAATTCACTGTTTAATTTTTTATTAAAGACGATTTCAGAATAAAGCTTAACCGCCATAATTGAGTTTTTAATATGGCTGAAAGAAATGTTTTTGCTATTAAGGTAAACAGCATATTTGTATAATGAATCCTGACCGGGGATTGTTGACTCGGAATAGTTACAGAATTGTTCTACAGCTTTAATATAGGTTGTAATAGTTTGCGGGGCGTAATTTCTTAAAGTGAGGACTTCCCGCAACACACTAATCTCATCTACTTTCATACGCCATAACTCCAAATAAATTGGTTTTCCCGCAGTAAATTTACTTATTAAAATAATAATTTATATTATTGCAGGAAATAATAAGTTATGTGTCACCCTATGAACGACCGTGCTAAATAGAAACGAACGACAAAATAGAAAATGCAGAAATATTCAGTAAACCAACACTTAATCGAGACAATTTTAGCTTGGGTAAATTCGGGCGAAATCGCAATTCCAGAAATTCAAAGACCATTTGTTTGGGACAGTTCAAAAGTTCGTGACTTAATGGACAGTTTATATCAAGGTTATCCAATTGGTTATGTAATTGCTTGGCGAAACCCGAACGTAAAACTGAAAGACGGAAGTTTAAGTGAGGGGAAAAAAGTTTTAATTGACGGACAACAACGAGTAACAGCCTTGACCGCTGCAATTCTTGGACAATACGTCATCAACAAAAACTATCAACGCATAAAAATCAAAATCGCTTTCAATCCTATCGAAGAACGTTTTGAAGTACAAAACCCTGCAATTTTAAAAGACAAAGTTTGGCTTCACGACATCACAGACGCTTTTTCAGGAAAAATAAGTTTGCTGAAATTAGTTAGGGATTACTCGGCTCTAAATCCTGAAATAGACGAAGATTTAATTGAAAAATCATTTTCAAGATTAATCAGTATCGTTAAAAAGCCAATCGGAATGATTGAGCTTGCTTCTGAATTGGATATTGAAACGGTCACAGAAATTTTTATCAGAATTAACTCAAAAGGTGTTGTGTTAAGTCAAGCAGATTTTGCAATGAGCAAAATTGCTTCGGACACAGAAAATGGTGGAAACGAATTGAGAAAAACAATTGATTATTTCTGTCATTTAGCCATTGCACCAGACTTTTACAAGCAGATTGTAGATAACGATAAAGAATTTGCGAAAACTGATTTTTTCCAAAAAATGTCGTGGCTAAAAACTGAAAATGAAGATTTATACGACCCAAGCTACAACGATTTAATTCGTGTTGCATTTACTTCACAATTCAATAGAGGACGACTTTCGGATTTAGTAAGTTTGCTTTCGGGTAGAAACTTTGAAACAAGAAGTTATGAAAACGAAATCGCAGAGCAATCATTTTTGAAATTAAAAAACGGTGTAAACAATTTCATCAACGAAACCAACTTCAAACGGTTTTTGATGATTGTAAAATCAGCAGGATTTATTTCACCAAAACTTATTCGCTCGCAAAATGCCATCAATTTTGCCTACATCGTTTATCTGAAACTAAAAGAACTTGGAGTAAATTCAGTTGCCATTGAAAGTTATGTAAGAAAATGGTTGGTTTACTCAATCTTGACAGGAAGATATTCGGGTTCACCTGAAAGTACATTTGATTTTGACATCAAACAGATTTCCCAAAAACCGTTTGGAGAGTACCTAAAAGAAAAAGAAGACGGAGAACTTTCGGACGCATTTTGGAACGCTTCTTTACCTCAAAGTTTAGACACTTCCGTTGCAAGTAGCCCATATTTTCACGTCTTTTTGGCTTCACAAGTAAAAGCTAACGACAGAGGATTTCTATCGAGAGACGTTTTGGTTAGCGATTTAATCTCATTACGTGGCGACATTCATCACTTGTTTCCAAAAGATTATCTAAGCAAAAAAGGACTTGATAGAAGTAAGTACAACCAAATTGCAAACTACGTTTATATGCAATCGGAAGTAAACATAAAAGTAGGCAACAAACCACCAAAAGACTACTTTGAACTTATCAAAACTCAAATCCAAGACGATAGTAAATTAGTAAGTGGACTTTCGAGCGAACAAGAACTTTTGGACAACCTGAAAATGAATTGTGTGCCGACCGAAATTATGGAAATGAGCATTGACGACTACCAAGACTTTTTGACTTTAAGGCGGAAATTAATGGCTCAAAAAATCAAAGAATATTACAAATCACTATAATGATAAAGGAAGGGCGAACACATAACATCGTATTGGCAATAGGCGGGCTGAACGGCTTCGTATCAACAGAAGTGCAAAATTCAACTTTCATCCTTCGATTGAACTTTTGTGCTAAAAATCCCGCCCATCGCCAATACGCGGCTCGTTATCGCTCAGTGTAAAAAGCCGACCCGCAAATGGCACATTTGGTTTTTTTCCGACACACAAGCCAACGCTCAAAAAACCAAAAGAGCCATTTTTTGCCAACGCACAGACAGACAAACGAAAAGAATAAAGTAAATTTGAAACTTGGAAAATTGAAATAATATAAATGACGACAAAAACAGAAGCAAAACAGTTTCAATATGAAATACAAGCCTATCAAGAGGACTGCGTGAATAACATTATCAATCTTTTTGAAAGTCTTCGCCAAAAAGTGAATTTTGGTGAGGTGCTGACCGCACACCACAAAAAGAACAAATACAATTTTCCAGTTCAAGACACTAAAAACATTGACATAATGATGGAAACGGGAACGGGTAAAACGTTTACGTTTATCAAAACCATTTTTGAACTGAGTAAACATTTCGGCTACAAAAAATTTATCGTTCTTATTCCGACAGTTCCAATTCGAGAAGGAACAAAAACAAACCTAGAGGACACCAAAGATTACTTTAAAAGCTTTTACGCCAACGAGAAAGAAAAGGAAATTGAAACCTTTGTTTACGAAGGTGGAAACATTTCAGCCGTAAGACAATTTATCGGCACTTCGCATTTATCGGTTTTGGTAATGACACCAAGCTCATTCAGCCACAAAGACAATATCTTAAACCGACCATTAGAAAAAGACATTAACACGCCTGAATTATTCGTAAACAATC